>JAGBHI010000047.1 GCA_017935575.1 Bacteroidales bacterium
AGTTCATTTTTGCGGTAATAGGTGATAAAATCTCTGTTTTGTGAACACCTATTACACTAATAGGCGTTCAAATAAAACGAATTCAAGTCATCTATAAGGAGGTAACGAATGTGTGAAAACACGGCGATAATATATGTTTCTAAACGAAAGGCAAATGAAAACAACAAAAACAGGAGGTTAGAAAAATGATTAACAAGAAAAGGGTTGTTTTAAGCATTTTTTGTTTGATGTTACTTATTTTAAGTATTTTTGCATTTGCATCTTGTGGTACAAGCAAGGTTGATAATTTCAACCTTTCGTTCAAGGTGGATGGAGAAGTATATCAAACAATCAAAACCAACGGCACGGAAGTTGTTACAATCCCTAACAATCCAACTAAAGAAGGATATGAATTTGACGGTTGGTATTGGGATGAAGGAGAGTGGGATGAACCTTTTACGGCCAATTCTCTATTAAATGCTCCCATATCATCCGATATGTCTGTATATGCAAAATGGAATCCCATTTCGTATACAGCTACTTTCTATGCGGATGGTACGCAAGTGGGAACTTCAAGTTTTACTATTGAAGATACGAGTATTGCTAATGCTCCAGACGTCCCCCAAAAAGATGGATATGAAGGCGTTTGGACTTATGAAATTAAAGCTGAAAACATTTCCGTAAATGCCGTTTATACCCCTTTAATGTATAGCATTTCTTATGATAATACTAAGGGTGCTACAAATAACAATGTAACCGAATATAATATTGAGCAATCAATAGAGTTAAACGAGTTAGCACTTTCTGGATACACATTTTTAGGTTGGTTTGACGGAAATACAAAAATCGACGAAATCAATGTTGGTAACTTCGGTAATATAACTTTAACCGCAAAATGGGAACTCACCGAGTATACCGCCACATTCATGGCAGACGGTAAAGAGATAGGAAAAACAACGTTCACGATTGAAGATACCAAACTTACCAATGTACCTACCGTTCCTGCGAAAAACGGATATCAGGCCACATGGGAGAAGTATACCATTTCAGCCAACAATTTAATTATAAATGCTGTTTATTCAGAAAAAGGATATACGATATCTTATACCAATACTAAAGGTGTTCAGAACAACAATCCTACCACATATACAATTGAGGGTGGTGCTTTATTACAAGATCTTGCTTGCGAGGGCTATAACTTTTCGGGTTGGTATATTAGCGGTGAAAAAGTAGAACAAGTTGTCGTAGGCTCTTATGGAGATTTGACAATTGAAGCTCGATGGACGCCCGTTGAGTATTCCATTAACTATGAGAATACTAAAGATGCCAACAATCCCAATCCTAACCAGCACACTGTTGAAACAAATGAAATCGTATTAGCAGATATAAAAGTTACCGGATTTAAATTCGACGGATGGTATAACGAAAGCGGCGAAAAAATCACATCCATTGCAGCTAATACTATGGGAGAAATAACCCTTACCGCTCGATGGACGGAAATCTATCTCAACGAGATTAGTTATGATCAAATCACGGCTATATCCATTAACGATGAGCTTTCCGCGGAACTGCTTAATGCACAATGTTTGGATAATTTTGAAACTTCTGCAATTATTAGAATAAGTGCAACTCCAAGTAATTACCAAGCAGGAGATGTTATCTCATTAACTATAGTTGCCGAACACGAAGGAAAGACCAAGCAAGTTGTGCTGGAAAATATCAAGGTTTACGGTATTCCCTCTATTACTTACGACGAAGATGTTAAGCATATAAACGGAAAAGCATCGTTGACAAAATTGTGGTTTGGAATCACAGCGAAAGATACCTTTGATGAGGATGCTTCCGTAAGCATAACAAGTGAATTTGAATTAACTGCCGGAGAGAAAACAAATATCATAATTACGGCGGTGGATTGCGTAGGAAATAAAAACACCGTTACAGTAAAAGATATTGCTATATACGGAACGCCTACTTTGATATGCAACAAGGGCTATTATGCTTTCTACGAAAACGAGCAAATTGCGGTAGATGATTTGTTTACCGCATACGATAGCTTTGGAAATATAATAGAAGATGTAACTACCTTAACAGGTGATTTGATTGTAGGAGAAACGATTAAAGTAGAGGTAGCAGCTACTGATGCTTATGGAAATACTTGCGTATTTTCCTATGATTTTGCCGTTTTGGCAGAAACAACACCTTGTGTTGAATTAAAAAATGGAAATGAAATAACAACTATATTCATTGAGGATGGACAAAACTATACTTTACCCGTTCCCTCCGTCGATGAAAATACGATCTTTTACGGGTGGAAAGACAAAGCCTCCTCGACATATTATACGTATGCCGACGGCGTTGGCGTTAGAGAAATTACGGGCTTTGTACAATTAGTTGCTGTTACATATGATAAAGGAATGACTCCGATTGCCACATATTCAGATTTCAACAATATGGATCTGAATGGAAAGTATGTATTAGTGAACGATATCAGTCTCAGTTCCTTCACACCCATTGGTACAGCGAATGCTCCGTTTACAGGGGTGTTTGATGGTAACGGTTTTTCGATTACATATTATTATGTATCGGGTGAGGTGCAGTACGCAGGCTTATTCGGATACAACCAAGGAATAATTAAGAATGTAAATCTGACCAACTTCAGTATCAATACCAAGAGTATAAATGATTGGTACAACAGTTATTCTTTGTACGCTGGCGGCATTGTAGGATATAACGGTAACCAAGGTGTAATTTATAATTGTTATGTTACTGGGGGTTATATTAACAAAGTCGATGCTCTTCAAGGCGGAGGGTGCTATGCAGGTGGTATAGCTGGCTACAATTTGGGCATCATTGGACAATGTTATACAAACATTAACATTGTTGGAAAATCCGTTTATGCATCGAACGGCAACGGCGGCTCTCGTTGTACCGGAACTTATATGGGAGGTATTGTTGGCTATTCCAATGGTATCGTAACAAATTGCGGATCTGACAGTACATTAAACGGAACAGGCAATTATCAGCATTGCGATGTTGGCGGCTTGATTGGATATAATGTTGGTGTTGTTTCGCAATGCTATGCGACAGGTAGTGTTTATAGTAATGGTACTTCTGGTGGATTTGCTGGAACTAATGAAGGCGAGATAGAGCTTTGTTATTCCACAGGAAGAACCGAAGGAAACTATCACGTTGGTGGTTTTGTAGGATACAATACTGCTGTCATAAACAGTTGCTATTCAACGAGTTATGTGGTGAACACATCGAACTGGGCATCGTACGCAGGTGGATTTGTTGGAGAGTGCTACGGAGGAAATATAACCAACTGTTATGCAACAGGTGATGTTAACAACTTGTACAGTTATGCCGGTGGATTTGCTGGTTACAATAAAGCAACATTAATTGAAAACTGTTACGCAAGCGGTAATGTCATTGGAGAACAAGGCGCAGGTGGATTTATTGGTTGGTCGGGTAGCGGAACAGGCAATATTAGAAACTGTTATGCTTTTGGAAATGTTGAAGCTAAAGGCAATGATGAATACTCTCATTATGCCGGTGGTTTCGTTGCACGTTCTGAAGGAGGCTCGTATGAGAACTGCTATGCAAGCGGAAATGTTTCATCAAGCGGAAACAAAGCAGATTATGTATGGGTTGGAGGATTTGCAGCGACTGTTTCCAGTAGCACTTTGACTAATTGTTATTATTACTCCGCGCAGGAATATAAAATTACAGTTAGCGGAATAGTTACTTCTACAGAACAGAGATCTCGCTTGAATTCTGATACAAAACTCATAGGCACGGAAACAAGTGATATTTATTCGGTTGACAAACTCGACGATGATTTTAGTTGGAAAATAAGAATTACCTCGACCGAAAAGTATTTTGAGCAAAATCAGAGTGCTAATCTTAATAATAAAAATACAATCGAAATCAACTCCGTTGAGGACTTCTTAAGATTAAAAGGAGCTGTCCTTTCTGATAACTATGTGTTAAACTGTGATATTGATTTGAATGGTGCCGAATGGACTCCCATGCTTCTATTTGGTGAGTTTGATGGCAATGGTCATAAAATTTATAATTTCAAAATCACAGAAGAATTATCACATCTTGGATTGTTCAGTATAAATGTCGGCACAATAAAAAATCTTACCGTAAGCAATGTTCTTATTGAATATGAGAAAACAGGTCTGCGTAATAGTGATAGGCTCAACGCCGGTATTGTTGTAGGATTGAACTATGGCGCAATTGTTAACTGCAAGATAGAGTCTTCGGATATTCTCGTCACGGCAAAAGGCCGCGGAATCGACACATATATTGGCGGAGTTTGTGGAATCAACTACGGAGATATAAGTTACTGCGATATAACTGATGTAACACTAACAAACAAGACGACCAATACGGGTACATTTAATAATACACCTGATTATGTGTTTGCATATGCTGGCGGTATCTGTGGCGGAAACAGCAATGGACATATTACTTTCTGCTCGATTTCTGATGTACAAGTCTCCGCTTCGGGAAGTTCGTCTTTTGTAGGTGCATTTAGTGGCTATAACGACGGCTATATAGAATTGTCCAAAGCTTCTAATGTTCAAAATGATGGTCGTTCCTCCATATACGGCGATGCGATGATTGGCGGCGCAGTTGGACATAATACAGCTAACGGAACTATTATTAACTGCTCTGTCGAACTAATTTCTACTACTGCATTGTCTGGCGGTGACACATCTGCTTGGGTTGGTGGATTTGTTGGATACAATGAAGGCATTATCAAAGAATGCACAATTAGTAATCTTGTTTTTGCGGCCAACATTGATACAAGTTACTCAAGTTATTTCGGCGGTTTCGTAGGATATAACAAAGGAACTATCACCGACAGCAAAGTAAACTCTGGCAAGATGGAGTGTTTCTCATATTATATTGGTGCATTCGCAGGATACAACCATGCAAGCGGAGTGATAAGCGGAAGCTGTGTTGAAAACATAGAGTTGACAATTACCGGCACAACTGAAGCATACTGCACAAATCACATTGGCGGTTTTATCGGCTCTAATTACGGCAATGTGTCTAATTGTTACGCAGCGAATGTCAGCATTATTGAAGAACAAAAATCATCATACTTTTCTCCAATTTTTGGCGGATTTGTAGCCTATAATGACGGAACAATAAGTGATTCCTATGCAAACACAAATATAGAGTTTACTGGCGGTACTGTTGGCTCGTTTGTTGGCAGCATGACAGCAAACTCTACTATTTCGGGTTGTGTATCTATCAATGACATTTTCAACATAAATAATACTGCATTGACTACAGGAATTTATGGCGCCTTTGCTGACGGATGCCGTATCAATAAATGTGTTGAATTTGTTCCTTCAACGGGAGAAACAGGAATTTGTAATCAGCACGGGTTTACAAATTACACAGTAAATTATTCCGATTTGACTTCGGCTAATTTCTACAGCACCATAATGTGCTGGAGCGATCAGTTGTGGAATTTTGTCGATGAATCTACGCCTACATTAATTAAGTGCATCCACAATCATGATTATTCAGCTGGATGGGATACAGACGATAGTCATCATTGGCAAGAATGCACAGGGTGTAACAACATCATAAACAAAAACGAACATCAATGGAATGATGGAGTGGTTACAACCTATCCTACCGAAGCATACGAGGGAATAAAAACATATACGTGTAAAGATTGCGGAAAGACAAGAACTGAATCTATTGAAAAACTTGATGCTGGACATACGCACGAATTTAATAAGCAATACGTACAAGAAACATATTTGATAAGTGAGGCAACTTGCTCCTCGAAAGCTATTTATTATTACTCGTGTTCTTGCGGATTGAAAGGAAGCGAAACATTTGAGCATGGAGAAATCGATCAAGACGCACATTTTTATGCAGATTGGATTTATGAAAGTGACTCTGCGTGTGTAAGTTACTGTCAATACGATTCAGAACACGCAATAAGACAAAACCATATTGGCGGGCAGGTATCCTGTACAGAAAAACGCATTTGCGAAAATTGTGGTAATCAATACGGTAATTTTGCAGATCACCAATACAAGAACACTTGGAGTTCAAATACAGAACAGCATTGGCATGAATGCAAAAATCCGGATTGTGATTCTGTATCGGGGCTGTCAAACCATTCCTTTGTGGATAGTATGTGTGAATGTGGCGAAATTGAACTCATTGAGATAACGTCCATTTCGCAATTGAAGAACATGGATATGAATGGACACTACAAGCTCATGTGTGATTTGGATTTCAAAAACACTACATGGAGTCCCTTGGGTACGTATAGTTCTCCCTTTACAGGCGTGTTTGACGGAAACGGACACAAGATTTCCAATCTTTCTGTTACAGCTATAAACACTAAAGGCTACAAAGGTATTTTTATAAGCTACAATAAAGGAACGATTATAAATCTAACGATTGAAAATGTCAAGGTTACCACAAATACTACGCTTACACAATTAACTCTTGGAGGTAGTGGTGTCTGGTATGTCGGAGGATTAGTTGGAGAAAACAGAGGCACTATTCATAATTGTGACATTAGCGGAACAATTAATATTACTTATGAGTTGCGTTATAATTACAATGGTGAACCTTGCTCCACTTATGGAAATGGCAGCATTTATGTAGGCGGTCTTGTTGCTCGAAACATGGGTACTGTTTCCGAATGTTCATCTACTGTTTCTGTGGCGGTTTCCTTGAAAGTAAATGCCGCACACTATAGCATTACATCTTGCGGTAGCGATGTTTATGCTGGTGGATTAATCGGTTATAATTCGGGAACTGTTACAAATTGCTATGCTACGGGATCTGTTACAGGAACTTCCAACGCAAGCGATTATGCGGATAATGGCAGTAGCAGAGCAGAAGTTAACGTAGGCGGTCTAATTGGAGAAGATTATAACGGAACAATAACTAACTGCTACGCAACAGGAAATGTAACTGCGACGGTGTATTCATCCTATGACTTTAATACGCAAAGCTATGCAGGCGGTTTAGTAGGATCAGGTTCCGGTATCATGAATAACTGTTTTGCAACGGGAACTGTAAGATCGACCTCGGAAAAATATGCAAGTGCTGGTGGATTGGCAGGTACTGGCTACACGGTGTCGGATGCTATAAATTGTTATAGACTTGATACGCAAACAATTACCACATCGGGTGACAGCACTTCAAAATTAACGACAGGAACGACAAAAACTTCGAGTGAATTGAAAAATGCGTCGTTTATTGAAAATACTCTCGGTTGGGATTCCGATGTATGGAATATTGTTGACGGACAATATCCTACACTCAAGTAATTTCTTAAACAGCAAACGGTGAGCGTAAATCCTTTTTACGCTCACCACACCCCCAAAAAGCTCTCGTTTCAAAATGGAACGAGGGTTTTTTCTTTTTCGACAAAACAATACAAAAAACATATAACAGTAATGATACTCATTATTGACAAATATAATTTTATGCTATAATATAGAAAATTATTCCAACGGAGGAAAATAATGCTCTCTACTGCAGAAAAGAAGCTCCGCAATTCGGCGGTGCGAAATAGCATCTATGAGTATCTCTGCGGCACCAAGGAACATCCTTCTGCCGAGATGATATATAACGACCTAAAAGGTGACAATCCCAACCTCTCGCTCGGAACGGTGTATCGAAATCTCAAGCAGTTGGAGGAACTCGGACGGATCATCCGAGTAACCAACGTAAACAATCACGAAAGGTACGATGCCAACTGCGAGAATCACGTTCACTTTGTATGCGAGAGGTGTGGACGAGTCATTGATATGATGGATGCAGATATACCTAAAGCAACGGCAGCCTGCAACGTATCAGGCGGTGCAAAAATTAAGCGAATACAAATCGTTATAGACGGAACTTGTGAAGAATGCTCTGAAACGATTTGATAACTGAATCCACAAGCAAATAAGCGCGGTGGGCTTATTAAGCTCATCGCTTTTTTGCACCATACAAGCCGTACACTCGCAGTTCCTATCAGGATGCGAGTTTAAATGTTCAAACAACATATAGATGTAACAATCCATCTACGTGG
>JAGBHI010000048.1 GCA_017935575.1 Bacteroidales bacterium
TTTCACTGACTGACAAAACGCACTTGAAAGACCTCTTCGACAAAACTAAATTTCAATATGACAAAGACCGATTCGGCTTTAATGGGCCTAATTTATTTAATGTTTAACTCGTCCCTAATTTTTATGGGACACTAATGATAATATACAATAACTATATTGTTATGGCGAAGTTACAATAAATAATCAATTAATCATAATATTATAACTTCATATTGCAATATAAAAAAGGAATTAGCGCGCTAATTCCTTTTTTATAATATCTATTCGTTCCAAATAACTTTTTTACCGTTTATAATGTAAATACCATTAGCAAGACCTTCAAAAGTTTCTGCATTTTTTAGTATCAAGCGTCCATTCAAATCATATACATCACCCGGGAATAGCGAGTCATCACTTACAGGAATTTCAATTCCGGTTGGCTCGCCATTAAATGATATTATATATCGGTCAAAAGCAGGTTCTCCATTAATCTTTAACATAGTTTCAAAGGGAAGCCAATCCTCTTGTAACTTTTCAAATCCGCCCTCAACATAATCAAAAAGATTATTTGTGGTTGATGAAGTTTTATATGAGCTAATCAACTCAGCATTACCGTTAGCAACAGAGATATTATCAGGAGTAGCCTTAATGGTAACATTTTCAGCAACCTTTACAATTTTATCGGTACTCTCAGAGCAAATCAAGTAAGGAGTATTGGCATTAAGAACACCATTGTACGATGTAAAGTTTACCATGTTGCCTTTAAGTTCATCAAAAGCGTAAACGTTACCATTTATATTATTGCTGTTCACATTAAAAGGAACAACTAAAAATTTCATACTGTTAGCATCTATCTCTCTGTCAAAATCGGTAATAGTAGCGGTAAAGTCAGAAGGAGAGTAGAAATCTGCATTCTCTTTTAATACAATTTCCGATGCATTATTATAAGCATTAACAACGTTTGCTCCATTTGTTAACGATGTAGGGGCATAATATCTGTTATCTCCTACAACAAAAGCAATAGCGTTGTCTGGTAGGGTTGGTGCCTCTCCATTTGAATATACAACATTTTTATCATCAGAACCATAATATACATCTAAAGTATAGATAGTTTGGTTAGCATTAGCGACTGCTATATCATTGCCATTACCTTCGCATGCCACGATAGAGAAATTATTACCAATCTCTGACATTATATTAGAAGGTATAGTAAATGATTTAGTATTTGATATATATGCTAATTCACCGTTTGCATCATATACTTTAAAACCAACAGCTCCATCGCCGGTAATAGAAACATTACCATTATTTGTGGTGAACTTGTAACTATCACATTTAAAATCATCAGTATAGTCTCCATATTGACCAACATCACCAACCTCACCTATTGGGTGCTCATTATTAAAATCACCCCTTACAGCACCAATAGGCATGCCATCGTAATTTGCTGGAGAAGGTTTGATACGGTCGTCAATAAATATAATATTGTTATTCTTAGGATAGTTTTTACTCTTTATGTACTCTAAAGTCGCCTCAATATCAGCATTAACGGTTTCGGTGTTTGTGTCAATATAGAAATCTCCATAATCACCTTTGTGATAACCTAAACTATTACCATTATTTTGAGGAGTTTCAAAGAAACCATAAACTTTAAAGAACTCAGTTAAATCTTCACCGGCAACATCACAAACATGACGAACAAATTTCAAACTTTCATCTTTTAACCTGATAGTAACTCCTTTTCTCCTATCTAATGGGTCGTTACGTAACGATCTGAAAAGATTAGGATAAAAATCGGGGTTATTACCCAAAACGTGGTAGTAGTAATAAAGTTTTGTGTACATCAAACACTGTTCCCAAATATCACGAGCAGTCCAGTGAACACCATTAGCAAAGTTATTTATTGTAGTTGAAAGTTCGTCGGCACGCATAGTAAAGCGTCCTTGTTTATAAACAGCAACATTTGAGAATAGGTTATTTGAAACCTCAGTACAACCCACCATATTTATTACGTTTTGGTGAATATGTCCGTTTTCATGAGCGGGACCCCATATCGCACCGGTAGCATTCATCTCCTCATAATTCATAATACTTGGCAAAGTAGTCTCGTTATAGTAAGTACCATACGAACTTGCATACATGTAGCTATTGTTAATTGAAGCTGCAACAAGTAAGTTATTGAAATAGCCCTCGTAGTCCTCAAATCCCATAAGCTCACGTTGCGATTTAATAATATTATCCCAAATGGTCAAAAGTTCAACCATATATATAGGACAATTTTGTTTAACCAAATCGCAATTCATATTAAACATCAAGTAGTCGGTTTTTAAGTTCACCACCTTACTATCTTTAAGCAAATATGATTGTAATTTACTCCAATCTATGTTATTATCCCCTTGTGTAAGGTCAAAATATCCATTTACGCTACCACCTTCAATATGAATTTTAATATCAGCAATATCTGAAAGTTTGGGATATGAATAATTGCCATTTCCATCATTGGTAACTTCTGCAGTATAGTAAACAAATAAGTTGGCATCTTCGCTTAAAATAATAGAGTTCAATCCTTTCGTAAGGGCGGTTGCCGCTCCGGCACTGCTTGTTCCATTAACAGCCTCAATTTGTAATGATACACCGCTCGGAATATCGCTATCTACTAATATCAAAATAACATCACCACTCTTACCGCTGATGCCGGTAGGGTTGCTCAATCTGCTGAAACAATAACCATTTTGTGTAATAGCAGTCCAAGCGTCCCAATCCCAATCGCTATAAACCTTATAATTGGCAATACGGAAAGTTTTTTCTGTCTTATCCCATGCGGCATCATAGGTTTGCCAACTATTATTTTTAACTTTAAGAATCATCTCTTGCAATATAGGATTGGTAATATCATTATTCTCCATGTTCATTTGCAAGATAACATCAGGCATCGCTTGATACTCTGCTTTAAGAATAGTGCAAGCATAATCTTCAAAGAAATGCATTAAACGAGCTTGAATAACAGTTTTATTATCTTGCAAATCCTTAAAAGCATTATACTCTGTTTGAGCCTCAGCTATTTGCTCGTCAGTTAAATCAATTGATTGCACAAGCCAAACCGAAGCATCAGCACCTATACTCCAACCAACAACAGCGTTACCTTGAGAAGAGGCGCAGTGTAAACCCGTAGTGCCATAATCAGTAATAGTGAAAGAAGAAATCCATTTGTCTCCTCCGCTGTTAATGGCAAAAGTGTGTTGAGAAGTACCAGTAGTATAGGGTACTGATAATGTTCCTCTTTGAGCCTGAATATATCTCTCAGTCAAAACATTCTGAAGAATAAAATTGTCGCCATTAGCAAGAACTCGCCAATATTGAGCAAAATTATTCTCATCAAGAGGCATACACTTAACAGAATTATCATTGAACATTTCGGTCATAATATTACCATATGAGTTGCTGATAAATCTATAAATTTTACCTGCCACAACTTCGGTGTCAACATTTGCTATTTCAGTAAAGCGCTCACGTATAGTCTCCTCAGTAATATTCGTAACAACTTCTAAAGTCCAGTCTGAAGCAGTAGAGTTTCCACCACTACCGGCGTCCCATACTACAAGATTTTGTCCCCCTCCTGCACAAGCATAGTTTTGGTGATGTAAGCAGTTTCGTCCGGAGAAATCGGCTGTAGCACTAATAGTAATATAATTAGTAGTGCTATTTGAATTATTATCACCATACTTAATAAAGTAAACCTTTGGTTCGGTACTTGAAGTACTTGTTGAACCTGTTGTTAAGTCCTTTATATATCTGCCTGAGTTAGCATTACGTATAGTGTAACCGCTACCACTCTTTTCAATAATCCAAATTTGAGAAAGATCACTATCAGATGTTTTATTCTTAATACTTAAATTGTTATTATCATTCTCTGAGAGCATAGGATTACTCCAACCGGTAGAGTATGCATTTCTGTTTTTAAGTCTGAAAAGAGAGTAATTACTCAATTGATACTCCAAAAGTTCTGCCCCCGAAAGATTAGTGGGAACGCCCAGAGTAACGGGGTATAAAGCCCAATCGTTATTACCATTAGTAGATGTTACAGCACCAGAACCCCAACCGGCAAGTGAAGAATCACCAGGTCCATTGGCGTCCATAATCATATTATTACCGTCGTTAAAATAAAAGTGCCCTGCATTCCCATTAATAGTATTGCAACTATAGAGAACAGATTTGTTTGTAGTAACACCGTTGTTATTACCAGAGGTCAAAGAGCCAAAATAGTTGCCGTAACCTGTTTG
Organism: Bacteroidales bacterium; assembly: GCA_017935575.1. Lineage (GTDB taxonomy): Bacteria > Bacteroidota > Bacteroidia > Bacteroidales > G3-4614 > Caccoplasma_A. The sequence continues at coordinate 4,260 of JAGBHI010000048.1, forward strand.
TAGATAATATTTACCTGTAGTACCGCTATCAACAAATCTGATTAAAAATGCACACTTATCAGTAGCGTTATCGTTAACGGCAGGAATTTCTGTATTTTTAACATAGATAGAGCCATCAGTGCGCTCATATGCATATGTTCCTCTACCTCTATTGTACATCATATACCATTGGTTAGTGGTAAAAGAAGATGCTTCACTACCAATAGCATTAATAACTTTGCCCGATAACTCACTTAATTGAGCATTAGCAGGTATAGATGAGCAAAAAAGCAATATTAATAAGAAAAATGTGGTAAATTTTCTCATAATCATATATATAAATTAGTTATAATTTGTTTCGCTGTAGTCTATTTCCACAAATATAGTAAATCTTACAATTCTGATAATTCAATCCAACGCATTGTTTTTTCATCAATAGTATTATTTAGTTCTTCATACCTTTTTGAAAGAGAAGTTATCTCTTCGCCTGAGAGAGAACCGGAAGATAATTTATCTTCAATCTCTTTTTTCTCCTCTTCCAATTGGGGAATTTCAACATCAAGAGCTTCTAACTCTTTTTTCTCTTTATATGAAATTTTTCGTGGTTTATCTTTGGGCTCTTCAACAACTTTAGCAACTCTCTTCTCTTGTTCTTTTGCCTTTTCGCGTTGTTCCTCCTCTTCAAGAGTTCTCCACTCTCTAAAATCGGTATAATTTCCTGGAAAATCTTTTATTTGGGCATTGCCATTGAAAACTAAAAGATGGTCAACAACCTTATCCATAAAGTATCTGTCGTGCGATACAACAATTACACACCCTTTGAACGAACATAAGTAATCTTCCAAAACATTCATGGTTGCAATGTCAAGGTCGTTGGTTGGCTCGTCAAGGACAAGGAAATTGGGATTACGCATCAATACGGTACATAAATATAGTCGGCGTTTCTCTCCACCACTCAATTTGTAAACATAATTATATTGGGTTTCGGGAGTAAAGAGAAAGTGTTGGAGAAATTGTGAAGCGGATAATTTCTTGCCACCTCCGAGGTCAATCTCTTCAGCAATATCACGAATAACATCAATAACCTTTTTCTCTTCGTCAAATTGTAATCCGTCTTGACTATAGTACCCAAAAGAGACGGTCTCTCCAATATCAAACGAGCCACTATCGGGCTTTACTGTTCCAAGCAACATCTTTAAAAAAGTTGATTTACCTGTCCCATTTTTGCCAATAATACCAAGTTTCTCATAACGGGCAAAGTTGTAGTAAAATTGGTCAAGTATCTTTAAATCACCGTATGCTTTTGAGATATATTTAGCTTCAAAAATCTTTGAACCTAAATATGTCGCTTTTACAGCAAGTTTTACGTTTCGCTCTTCGCGACGCACTTTCGCACGCTGTTCAATTTCGTAAAAACGGTCTATTCTTGATTTTGCCTTTGTAGCTCTTGCTTGAGGTTGGCGGCGCATCCAATCCAACTCAGTACGATAGAGATTATTCATTCTGGCAGTCTCTGCATCAAAAACCGCTAAACGCTCTTCTCGTTTAGTCAAGTAATATTGATAATTGCCTTCATAGTGAAATAGCCCCATGGTATCAAGTTCCAATATATCAGTACAAACGCGGTCAAGAAAATATCTGTCGTGAGTAACCATAAGTAATGCGCCTGCAGCACGTTTCAAGAACTCTTCAAGCCACTCAACCATTTCAAGGTCAAGGTGGTTAGTAGGCTCGTCAAGAATAAGTAAATCGGGTTCTCCTATCAAAACGCTTGCAAGTGCAACACGTTTTAATTGCCCACCGGATAACTCTCCTATCTTTTGATTGAAATCATCTATTTTAAGTTTACCCAATATCTGTTTTGCTCTTGCCTCATAGTCCCAGGCTTTGAGCATATCCATTTTTGAAAGAATCTCTTCAAATTTCTCGGTCTGAGGGTCAAGCATCGCACTCTCATACTCAAAAACTGTACGAGCTACCTCATTGTCTGAGCGCATACATGCCTCAAGTACTGTTAATTCTTTGGGAAATGAAGGAGTTTGAGATAGATACCCAACCCTTAATCCATTGCGGAAAGTTATTTTCCCTGAATCGTAATCCTCTTCTCCTGCAATTATATTAAGTAGAGTTGTCTTTCCCGTTCCGTTTTTTGCAACTATGGCTATACGTTGGTTCTCGGCAACTCCAAACGAGATGTTTTCAAAGAGTACCTTTGCCCCAAACGATTTGGTTAGATTTTCTATTTGAAGATAACTAATCACTCTATATTAATTTTTAGTTAGTTTAAACTCTTTTGTTACAGCAGAGGGAATTTCGTGAGCATAATGTGTTACATATATAAGGCTCTTACCTTTGCGGTCGCAAAAATTTTCTATTATAAGAGAGGCGCGCTCTTTATTTACTATATCCAGTCCGTGCAGTGGCTCGTCAAGAATAAGCAAGTCAGGGTCTTTAACAAAGGCTCGTGCCAATAGAGCCAACCTTTGTTCTCCTGATGATAGTGCGAGAAACGAGCGGTGTGCTATATCTTCTATTCCAAAACATTTTATCCACTCCATCGCAATAGCCTCTTGCTCTGGGGTGCATTTGCGGAATACACCTATTGAGTCAAACAGACCCGATGCCACAATGCTGATTGTGGGAATATCTTCCATAAAATAGAGATGCATTTCGGGCGAAACATAGCCGATACGGGATTTTATATCCCAGATGCTCTCTCCTGTTCCACGCTTGCGGTCAAACAGATAGAGGGTATTTGAATATGATTTGGGATTATCGGCATAAATAAGGCTTAATAAAGTACTTTTACCCGAACCATTTGGTCCTGTCAAAGCCCATTTTTCTCCATTTTTTACTTCCCAATTAATATTTTTCAATATAGAATGGTTGCCATAAGCTATATTTACATTTTCCATTCTGAAAGTAACCTCATGTTCTGATGTCTCTCTTGAAGAGGAGGGTAAATTGGGTTGTTGCTCTGAGCGTCCGAATAGTTTGCGATGCAGTTCAGTATTCTTCACAAACTCTTCACGCGAGCAACCTCCTAAACACTCCATATCCTTAATAGGCATAACATGAGTTACAATATCAGGAATATCAGCAGGGCTTGATAGTAAGAGAATTAATTGCATGCCTCTTAACTCAGCCATTGAGGAAAACATGTCGTTAAGACTCTCTCTTGATTTTGCATCTAAACCAATATAAGGATTATCAACAATCAAAAGTTTGGGGTGGGTCAGCAAAACCTTTATAAGTAAAAATTTTCTTAATTCTCCACTTGAAAGGAATATTACACTTTTGTTTAAAATATCGCTTAAGTGTAGTTTCTCAAATAGAGTTTCAATCTCTTCAATGGGGGCAATTGGGGTAAGCACCTCTTTAACAGTAATTATCCCTTCAGCATCTTGCGAGTGCCAACGTTGTTGATAATATGCAGTTGAGCCATCAACCATGCTGTATATATCTTTGAACGCGATTGTCCTTATAGCTGAAAATAGTGGCTCTGAAAAGTTATATTTAATCTCTCCGTCCAAATCGCGTAAGGCGATACGACCCTGTATCATATCAGCCAATAGGGTTTTACCTGAACCGTTTGCTCCTACAATAGCCCATTGTTCGCCTTTGTTTATATCCCAAATTATAGGTGTTTTAAACCTAAACTCAGGCATACGAGGAACAGGGTGTACGAGAGATATAAGTTTATTCATTTTTCTTTCTTCTTTGTAATTTACGGTTGTAAAAATTTATTCTACAAAAATAGTTGTTTTTTTTAAACTCTTTCAACTATTAATACCTAACTCTTTAAGTCCTATTTTCATATATGAACGTTCCATATCGGCAGGTCTTAAAACTTCATTGTTCCAGGTAACAATATCAATATCAATTATTACAAGCCCTTGTTCTTTATCTTTAGCGTTACGTCCGGTTTTAATTTCCATATCTTTGAATAATGCTTTTAGTTTATCATATGAAATTGAAGTTTCAATCAATGCAACACAATTATGATATGGAGGAGCAGGTTTTAGCCCAACAGCCTCTGTTTGGTAAATAGATGAAAAAGTTGCAAATTCAACCATATCGTTTATACGTTTGCAACACTCCTCAACGCGTATATATGCATCAGGATAATTAGAGCCTATTCCTAATATCGCTTTATTCATTCTTTCTCTTTAAAGTAATAACTGTTATTTCAGGGAATGCACCCATTCTAAAAGTGAAAAGGGTACAACCTATTCCATCGTTTACATATAAATATTGCTCTCCATCTTTGTATAAACCACTCCACCATTTACCTCTTAAAGAGGCAGGCGAAACATAACCATCTTTAAATGGAATTTTTAACTGCATTGCATGAGTATGTCCCGATAGAGTTAAATTGATGTTGCTTTTATCTAAAACCTCTTCCCAATGTTCCGGGTTATGCGAAAGCAAAATTTTAAATTTATCGTCAAAAAGAGTAGGGTATGAAGCACTTAAATTACCATATTGCGAGAAGGGAGGTTTTCCCCAATTTTCAACACCAATGACAGAAATGGTGTCATTACCCTTATTTATAAAAGTGTAATTGTTATCCAAAACGCCCCAGCCCATATCTCTTTGATAATCTATAAGATTATTGAAGTTGTTTTGCTTTTCTTCAACTGACTTCCAATTTACATAATCTCCATAGTCGTGATTACCCAATACTGAAAAGACACCATCTTTTGCCTTAATCAATGATAATACACCTTTATAAGGTAAAATTTCGTCTGCCTTTAACGATACAATATCACCTGTAATGCATACAATATCAGGGTTAAAGTCATTTATTGTTTTAACCATTCGGCTTAAGAATAGAGTATCTCCATAAAAACTTTTAAGATGAAGGTCTGATATCTGAACTATTTTATAACCATCAAAACTAACAGGTAAATTTGTAGCAAAAATATCAACTTCATTGCAAATAACTTTTTTTCGACCATAAATAAAACCGAACAATAGTGTTGCAATCAATGAAAAAGATAAAATTGTACCAACAGTAGTAAAAACTTTTATCTTTTTATTAGTCATGTATTTCAGCAAATAGTCCAATGGTGATATTAAAATAAATATCAGTTTTGGGAATGATATGGTAAAAAACGAAAATACCAATAACTCAATATTAGAGCTTAATATATAAGCGTTTTTATTATAAATTAGGAGTATGATAATTATAAATAATAGATAAATAAAACTATTAACACCCCACAATAAGCATCGTTTTACCCCTTTTCTAAAACTTGAAGGAAGTTGTTTGGCAATATAAATATCACAAAGGATATTTATTATTAAAAGTAGAGTTGAAATCAATAGGGATACTCTCATTTTTATCTTAATTTATCAAATAAAAAGTGTAATTGAAATTAAAGTTCAAAGTTATAAAATTATTTTTTGAGAATACTCTTAATATTCATTATTTATAATTACTTTTGCACAACATTTCAGAGATGTTGTATAATATACAAAAACAGATATATTTTTATAAATCATGGATTGGTTACATCAACTTATTTTTACACCGGGATTAGCGAATACAGTAATATTGTATTCATTTATAATAGCGGCAGGTGTATGGCTTGGTAAACGAAAGATATTTGGAATATCTCTTGGCGTTACTTTTGTGTTGTTTGTTGGAATTGTAGTAGGCCATTTTACCGACTATTTTTCAATTAACAAACAGGTGTTGGACTTTGCTAAAGAGTTGGGACTTATACTATTTGTATATTCAATAGGATTACAAGTTGGTCCCGGATTTTTCTCTTCATTTAAAAAAGGAGGAATGTTGCTAAATCTTTTGGCATTGGGAGTAATACTTTTAAATATTGCTACCGTAATAGTAATTTACTATGTAACAGATGCCCGAATGGAAGATTTAGTTGGTGTACTATCGGGAGCTGTAACAAATACCCCCGGTCTTGGAGCTGCACAACAAGCGTTAGAGCAGTTGGGTAAAGCAGCTGATATTCCAAGTGCAGCAGCAGGATATGCCGCAGCATATCCTCTTGGAGTTGTTGGTATTATTTTGTCAATGATTGTAATAAAGAAGATTTTCAGAATAAGTACAACATCAGAAAGCAAGCAGATAGAGGAGGAGAATGAAGCATCAATTCTTAAACCTATGATAGTAAGTCTCAGGGTTGAGAATAAAATGCTTGATGGAAAAACCTTAAAACAGATAATAGACTTCTTAGGCAGAGATTTTGTTATATCTCGTATAAAAAAAGCAGGTACAGGAGAGGTAATAATTCCTCGCTCAACAACCGTTATAAATGCGGGAGATTATATGATATTGGTTCTTTCTCCTAATGATGAAGAGGCAGTTGAAGCATTTATAGGAGAGAGAGTAGAGATGGATTGGGACGCAATTGATGCACCTGTGGTTTCGCGAAGAATTTTGATTACCAAACCCGAGTATAACGGACGCTCAATAAGTTCATTAAAACTTCATGCAGGTTTTCAACTAAATGCAACACGTGTAAACCGTGCAGGTATGGACCTTGTAGCTGCTCCAAACTTGAAGTTGCAGATGGGTGACCGCATAACCGTAGTAGGTAAGTTGGAAGATATTAATCGTCTCGCTGACAGAATGGGTAACTCAATGAAACGCCTAAACGAGCCAAATATGATTACCATATTCGTAGGAATATTGTTAGGTATTATTTTAGGAAGCATACCATTCTATATTCCGGGAATGAGTACAGCAATGAAGCTCGGTTTAGCAGGAGGTCCGCTAATTGCTGCAATCTTAATAGGACGTTTCGGGTATAAACTAAAACTTATAACATATACATCAACAAGCTCAAGTTTGATGTTGCGCGAAATAGGTATATGTCTTTTCCTTGCCAGTGTGGGATTTACAGCAGGAGGAAGTTTTGTTGATACCATTGTTAGTGGCGATGGTTTATGGTGGGTATTGTGGGGATTCTTAATAACAACACTGCCTCTATTAGTAATAGGAACAATAGCACGCGCAAAATTCAAAATAAATTATTGTACTTTAATGGGATTGATGAGTGGAAGTACAACAGATCCACCGGCATTGGCGTATGCAAATAAAACAGCAAACAATGATGCTCCGGCTGTTGCATACTCAACAGTATATCCATTAACAATGTTTATGCGAGTATTAACAGCACAAATACTAATATTAATATTTTGTGCATAGATGATTAATCTATACTAAATTTTTTCTACCTTTGTATTGTACCCAATGCAAAGGTAGATTATTTAAAAATAAAGCATATGTTTTCAGGAATAGTAGAGGAGTTTGCAGTTGTTACCGCGCTTGAAAGTGAAGGAACAAATTTAAATATAACCATGAGGTGTAGCTTTACCTCAGAATTAAAAATTGACCAAAGTGTTGCGCATAACGGAGTATGTTTAACTGTTGTAGCGATAAATGGTGATGAATATACTGTAACAGCCATAAAAGAGACATTAGAGCGTAGTAATTTAGGACTGTTAAAGGTTGGCGATAAGGTAAATTTGGAACGCAGTATGATGATGAACGGACGTTTGGACGGGCATATAGTACAAGGTCACGTTGACACCACAGCAGTTTGTACTGAGGTAAAAGAGTGTAACGGTAGCACATATTTTACATTTCAATATACCTTTGACAAAAAGATGGCAGCACAAGGTTATATGACTGTAGAAAAAGGTTCGGTAACGGTAAACGGAGTAAGTTTGACAGTATGCGATAGTAAAGATGACTCTTTCTCTGTTGCAATAATACCCTACACCTTTGAAAACACAAACTTTCACACCTTTAAGCAAGGCAGTGTAGTAAATCTTGAATTTGATATTATTGGTAAATATATAAGTCGTTTACAAAAATATACGGCATAAAATCTTAATCTATATGAGCGATCAAAGATATAATTTACGAGGAGTTTCGGCATCAAAAGAAGATGTTCATAATGCAATCAAAAATATTGACAAAGGAATTTTCCCTAAGGCATTCTGTAAAATAATCCCCGATATATTGGGTGGAGACCCTGAGTATTGTAACATTATGCATGCCGACGGTGCAGGAACAAAATCGTCATTAGCATACCTCTATTGGAAAGAGACAGGAGATATATCTGTATGGAAAGGCATAGCTCAAGATGCTTTGATTATGAATATTGATGATTTGTTGTGTGTAGGAGCAACAGATAATATCCTTGTATCATCAACCATAGGTCGCAATAAACTATTAATACCCGGCGAGGTTATATCAGCTATAATAAACGGAACCGATGAGTTATTGGCAGAGTTGCGTGAGTTGGGAGTAAACGCCTATGCAACAGGAGGAGAAACTGCCGATGTTGGCGATCTTGTGCGAACAATAATAGTTGATAGCACCGTAACATGCCGTATGAGACGTAGCGATGTAATATCAAATCACAATATCCAGCCCGGCGATGTAATAGTTGGATTATCATCTTACGGACAAGCCACATACGAAAAAGAGTATAACGGCGGAATGGGAAGTAACGGATTAACATCTGCCCGTCACGATGTATTCTCAAAATACCTTGCCGAGAAATATCCCGAGAGTTACGATGCTGCAGTACCAGATGAATTAGTATATTCTGGAGGATTAAAACTTACCGATAAAATAGAAGGTTTAGGAATAGACGCAGGAAAAATGGTCCTTTCACCAACAAGAACATACGCACCAGTAATCAAAAAGATATTAGATGCAATGCGTCCCAATATACATGGTATGGTACACTGTTCAGGAGGCGCGCAAACAAAAGTATTACACTTTGTTGATAACGTACGAGTAGTAAAAGACAATTTATTCCCTGTACCTCCATTGTTCAAAACAATACAAGAGCAATCAGGAACAGATTGGAAAGAGATGTATAAAGTATTCAATATGGGACATCGTATGGAGATATATCTAAGCCCTGAGTATGCCGATGAAGTAATCTCAATAAGCAAGGAGTTTGGAATTGATGCACAAATAGTTGGACGAGTAGAGGCATCAGATAAAAAAGAGCTTATCATTAAATCTGAGTTCGGAACATTTGAATATTAAAGACTGACCTATGGCAACTGTTTCAAGAGAAGTAATAGATAAACTAAGACAGTTATCAGACCTGTTAATAGTTATCAGAGATAGTGCAAGCGGAACACCTCAAATACTAAAAGAACTTGCAGTAGAGAAGTGTACCGAGATATACAACACACTAAAAGGAGAGTTATCTACAGAAGAGACAGTTGTAATTTCAGGAACCTCAGCAACAATAATATCGTCAGAGATTGTAGAAGCATCAATAGATTCTAAAAAGGATATCGAGGAAGAAGAAACCCAAGCAGAAGACCCAAATCTTCATGATAATGTTGATGATGACAAAGATCATGAGGAGCAAGAAGATATAATATCGGCAGAAGTTGAAATGGAGTTTGAAACAGCACCTCTTACTGAAACTTCTGAAACCGATTTGACAAACGAAGAGGAGTCAGAATCGGAGGATAATGAGGCAACTGAAGCTGCTGAAGACGATTTGTCTGAACCATACTTAATAGAGAGTGATGAAGAGGAGGGGGAAGATGAAGAATATACTCAGGAAGATGCTATTGACGATACTAATTCTGATGAGCATGATGATGAGTTATTTGTAGAAGAAGATATTGATTTATTTGCTCCTGCAAAACAGACTATATATAAATCATCATCACATAAAAAAATACGTTCGGTTTTAAGTATAAACGACATATTCCTATATAAACGAGAGCTCTTCGGAAACAGTGATGTTGATATGACCGATATATTTGATGGTATTGACGAATCTTCATCATTTGAAGAGGCCTACGAAATTATCTCAGAGTATTTTGGCGACGATATAAATAGCGAAGAGATGATTCAAGAATTTATAGAGCGAGTAAAAAGTTGTTTTAGCTAAAGCTACATTTTAATATTTTTGAATTACAGCAAAAATGGCAAAACTCTATATAGTCCCCACACCCGTAGGTAATCTTGAAGATATAACCTTGCGAGCATTACGAGTATTAAAGGAGGTGGATTGTATCCTTGCCGAAGATACGCGAACAAGTGGTATATTGCTAAAACACTATGATATAAAGGCTAAACTACAGCCACACCACAAATTTAACGAGCATAAGACCATAGAGAGTATAGCCCAACGTATAAAAGGTGGAGAGAATATAGCGCTAATATCAGATGCAGGAACACCGGGAATATCAGACCCCGGATTTCTTTTGTCTCGACAATGTGCAAAAGAGGGAGTTGAGGTAGAGTGCCTTCCCGGAGCAACAGCATTTGTCCCTGCACTTGTAGTATCGGGATTACCATGCGATAGATTTTGTTTTGAGGGATTCTTGCCACAAAAGAAGGGTAGGGTATCGCGTCTTACACAACTCTCAACCGAAGAGCGCACAATAATATTTTATGAATCGCCATACCGAGTAGTAAAACTTCTTACTCAAATCTCTGAAATATTTGGACCCGAAAGAGAGTGTGCTGTATGTCGCGAAATATCAAAACTCCACGAAGAAGCAGTAAGAGGTACTGTCGCTGAAGTACTTACACATTTTACCACACACGAACCAAAAGGGGAATTTGTTGTTATTATAGCAGGAAAACAATAATAACAATAACTAATAATATCCTTAAATCACAACATTGCAAATATTCATTATTAATCTATAATTATAGATAAAAAAGCTGTGCATATTTTGTTTTTGTTAAATTAAAGGATACTTTCGTAAAAAAATCACATAACATTAAAAGTATAGAAATATGAAAAAGATTACTATTAGTTTAATCTTGGCAGTCGGATTAATCTTTATAACATCTTGTGAAAATGGAAAAAAAGTTGATGTAGATGCGCTTCAACGAGAAAACGATTCGCTTATGTTGGTAAATGCACAAACACAAGCAGACTATGATGAAGTAATACAATTGATAAATGAGATACAAACAGGATTTGCCGAGATTAAAAGTGCAGAGAACTATATTATAGTAAACAAAAACAATGCCGATGATATAGATAAAAGCGTAAGGGAGAAGATAGCAGATGATATGACTCTTATCTCAAACACCCTTAAGGAAAATAGAGCAAAAATTGATAAGCTTCAAGCACAATTGCGCGAAAATAAGAATCTTTCTGCACAACTGAAGGAGACAATAAATACCCTAAACCAATCTATTGAGGAGAAAACGCAGATGATTGCTGATTTGCAAGCCGAACTTGCAAAACGCGATATCAGAATAGCAGAATTAGATAATGCAGTAACTACGCTAACGGCAATGAATAACTCACAAACCGATGTTATTGCACAACAAGAAGAACAACTCAATACAGTCTATTATGCATTTGGAACATCAAAAGAGTTGCGCGATCAGAAAATAATAGAGTCTCGAGGCAGAAATCTGTTAAAAGGAGATTACAACAAAAACTATTTTACAAAAGCAGATATACGAAATTTAAATAAAATTTCATTGGGCGCAAAAAAGGCAAAACTTTTAACAACCCACCCAGATGGTAGTTACTCTTTAGATGCTGATGCAAATAAAATATTAACATTAAATATTACCAAACCCGAAGAGTTCTGGAGTAGTTCAAGATATTTGGTAATTGAAGTGGACTAATAGATGTTGGTTTAGATATCTTAGCTTGTCGGACAGAGCATGCTCTCTCCCTACTTTATCAACAAAAAATGGTTGTTCATTGGACAACCATTTTTATCTAACACCTGACAACTACCCAAAGGGCGGTTGAGTCTGCGAAACCGAAAACTAACAACTATTTATACTACTTATTAAACATCTCCTTAATAGAAGCAATAGAACTTAAAACTCCGGTAGCCTCAAAAGGCATATAAACGGTTTTTGTATCCTTGCCTTGAGTCATTTGGCTTAGAGTTTCAATATATTTAATAGCCAACATATAAGTAGCAGGGTCTGTCTTTGAAGCACTTATAGCCTCAGCAACTCGGCGAATTGATTCTGCTTCTGCTTGAGCCTGTAAAATTTTTGCTTGCGACTCTCCTTCAGCTTTCAAAATCTCTGAACGTTTAAGAGCTTCTGCCTCATTAATTCTTGATTGCATTTCACCCTCAGAACGAAGAATAAGAGATTTCTTTTCGCCCTCAGCATTAAGAATTTCTGCACGGCGATTACGTTCGGCTTGCATCTGTTTCTCCATAGCTTCGCGAACACTTTCGGGAGGAGTAATATCTTGCAACTCAACGCGATTAACCTTTACACCCCATTTGTTTGTGGCCTCGTCAAGAATTGTTTGTAGGCGAGAGTTTATAGTGTCGCGCGAAGTCAAAGTCTCGTCAAGTTCCAACTCTCCAATAACGTTACGTAACGAAGTTTGAGTCAATTTCTCAATTGCTACAGGAAGGTTGTCAATCTCATAAACAGCCTTCTTTGGGTCAACAATTTGGAAATATAGCAAAGCATTAATCTCAGTAGTAACGTTATCCTTTGTAATAACTTGCTGAGAAGGGAAGTCATAAACTTGTTCACGCAAATCAATGCGAGTAGTAGAGGCTACCCTTGTAAAATATCTGCCATCAAAAGTACGTTCCGTACGACGAGTATAAATAGCTCTCGGTTTGTCAATAAAAGGCCAAATTATATTCAAACCGGGAGAAAGAACACTGTTAAAGCGTCCTAATCGTTCAATAACTCGTGTTTCAGATTGAGGCACAATTTTCACACCTGATATTACCAACATAATGGTAATCAATACCAAAAGACCTAAAAAGATTATCATAAAACTTATAATTTAATTAATTTACTTTTTCAACTTCAATTATAATGCTTTCGTACGAAACAACTTTAACCTTGCTCCCTGCAGCAATGGTTTCATTACTTAAGCTACGAGCCTGCCAATTATCTCCGTCAATACGAATTCTTCCTAACCCATTACAAGGAATATCTTGTGTTACATCAACCACTCTGCCAATAAGAGCGTCCATATTGCTACCGCTAAGAGTCTTACTCTTTTCGTTTTTGCCATTCTGCCATTTTTTTACAACAGGAGCAATAAATATAAACGAAAGAACTGTTGCAATGGCAAAAGCTGTAAGTTGTATTTCCATTCCAATTTGTAATGCAGAAACAATCATGGCGGCCAAGCAACCTATTGCCAAACAAAATGATGCCACCATTCCCGAAATAAGTTCAATAATTATAAGTATTGCAGTAGCAATTAACCAAATTAACCAAACTTCCATAGCTCTATTTTTATACCTGAATCTTTATTTATACAAATATACGCATAAGCGAGCGAAATAATATCAAGTTTACTTGAATATTTCACAGCGAGCGGAAGTATTTTCGAGGTTTACCTCAAATATGTGCATAAGCGAGCGAAATAATATCAAGTTTACTTGAATATTTCACAGCGAGCGGAAGAAAATTCAAAACTTGCTTTTGGTGTTTTATTACATTGTTTCTATCTTTGAACTATTTTAATATATTTTACAGAAAAATTATAATAGAATATGGGATTTGGTAAATGGATTGGCGGTATTGTAGGATTTATGGCAGGAGGACCTTTAGGCGCTTTGGCAGGATATGCTTTAGGTTCTCTTCTTGATAATAGTGTTGAAAAGATTGATTCAGGAGAATATAGAGAACAAAGCTACAATGGCACTAATTACGGACAGCGCAATAGTTTTTTGTTTTCGTTACTTGTTATGAGCTCTTATATTATAAAAGCTGACGGCAAGGTTATGCATAGCGAAATGGAGTTTGTCAGAAAATTCCTTCGTGTAAACTTTGGCGAAAATTCTGTTACAGAAGGTAACAATATTCTACTTAAACTTTTTGAGCAACAGAAAAAGATGAATGCTCAAAACCCTATGGCTTTCCGAAATACTATTTATGAGTGTGGAGAGCAAATAAAAGCCAATATGAGTTATGAGGAGCGTCTTCAGCTGCTTAGTTTCCTTGCCAACATTGCTAAAAGCGATGGAAATGTTTGCTCTGCTGAGATTGATGCATTAAAAGAGGTTACCCGAGCAATGGGATTGTCGGCTAAAGAGGTTGACTCTATGCTTAACCTCGGTGGCAATAGTTTAGAAGCGGCTTACGCTGTTCTTGAAATAGAGCCTACAGCTACAGATGAAGAGGTTAAAAAGGCTTACAAAAAATTGGCATTAAAACATCACCCCGACCGCGTTGCCACTCTTGGTGATGATATTAGAAAGGCTGCCGAAAAGAAACTTCAAGATATTAACAACGCTAAAGATATTATTTATAAGGCAAGGGGGATTAAGTAGCTATCATCTATTAGTTGTTAGATAATGCTACCCCTACGGGGTTGTTGTTAGTTAACAAACATTCGTTTGTTAAATCTGCTCACGTTCGGCAAAGTTCAAGTAAACTTGACACTGCTCTTGCTTACTCACAGATTTGTTACTTGAAATTAATAGGTAAGTAATTTGGGACTGGTTAGTTCTAAGGAATTAGTTATAGACACTAAAAAAAGCGAGTCATGTGAAATGAACCCCAAAGTTTGGATAAAAAACTTTGGGGTTCACTTCACTAAACGAGCTTGTTAGATATCTCTATTTATAAAATAGTGGAATGATACTTTAACTTTATCTCCTTTATATGGTTTAGCTAAAGAATGTATCTCTTATGGCTGATATGGCGTACTCCATTGGCTGTTTAACCAAGTAACATTCTTATGAAGAATATCCTTTGCTAATTTTATTTTAGTTTCTATAGTTCCACCATTGTATTGTGGCCATCTTTTAACATCGCATTCTTGAGCCCCCTCTAAATTAGTAAATGATTCATCTATAAATGTATTAAGTGTTTCATATTTAGCATAGAACTCACTCCAAACCTCTCTAACCTTCTCTTGAAATGCAGGATATTTTGCAATTTCCCCAATCCATACCTGACCTGAGTATCTGGGTTCATCATAAATAAATTTATTTTTCGTTCTCCAACCCAAGCCAGCTAAATCCCACAATGGCCCCATTGTCCATTTAGTCTCATTACCTAATTCTTTGAAAAGATATGTACTTCCAATGAATGCATCATAATTGTCTGTAACCTCCTGAATAATATAATAGCGAGCTAATGCGTCCAAATCAAGATAGTTTTGCCATTCTGTTGACTTTTTATCAGGATTGTATATTGCCTTATCTATTGCGTTCATTTGCTCTGTCAGGTAATCTTTTTGTTTCTGCGATAGTTCCTCGGGAGTTTTATATGTAATCCTATATTTCATGCCACTAACCGAAGTAAGATATAATTGTGAAACATCCCAATTGTTATCTATCTCTATCAGCCATCCTCCCTTAATCTCTTCTGGATTTTCTGAATTATCTGGTTGCTCAAAAATATCAAGTCTGTCTTCATCTATTCTTACCGTTTCTGACAAAAAGTACATACCCTTATATTCGTTATTTATAACAACTTCAACAGGTTTCATCTTAGGACTCCACTTCAATCCAAGCATATCTCCCATTTCAAATCCGACAGCATTTGAAATATGGTTATAAGAACCTATACATGCAAGAAGTGCGAAATGTTTGCTTTTAATTAATCCTAATATCGGTTGTTTCTTCCCTAATTTTAATCTATAAGGCTTTTTATCATAGCCTACCCATGTAGAATTTCCTCTACCTCTTATTTCCAAATCTAATTGATTATTTTTATCCCCGATAGGAGTGTATCCTTCCAATCCAAAAGTCTCCAAGTAGTATGTAGCATTCAAATATACCTCTTTTGAAACTATAGGTTCGTTATTCTCAGTAGTTATGTGAATTACAGGTAATGTTTTAGAGTATGTAACTATCTGCACAGGAAAATTAAATACTTGACCATTTGTCATAACTATAATTAATTTTTCTTTGCTATATGTTACACTCTCAAAGAATGAATCACCACCATCTACTTTAGCTCTTATTGGATTTCCTTCTTCATCTTTTATTTGTTCATAGCTTATACCTCTGTCATAGCTAATTAGCCAATATCCATCTTTGTCAAATTTTATATGAGGTGTACTTCCCCCAGTTACGGGTATTTTATTTCCTGCATTATCATATAAAGGTTCAGTTATATTATTGATAGTTTTTGTCCAATAATAAACTCCATCAATCTCTTTAACTCCTATAATTGGAGCATTTGTTTCAACTTTTCCATCTTTAATTTCAAAAGATGAGCCAT
Source organism: Bacteroidales bacterium (assembly GCA_017935575.1). Taxonomy (GTDB): domain Bacteria; phylum Bacteroidota; class Bacteroidia; order Bacteroidales; family G3-4614; genus Caccoplasma_A. Next base: position 20,413 of record JAGBHI010000048.1, read on the forward strand.
CGTTAAATGTAATGGTATAAACTCCATCTCCTTGTTGCACTCCAATTACATATTTATTTTGTTGTAAGGCAGATGTTATTGTTTCCAATTTAAAAATTCCATCATTTATCTTTGATAACTGACTTTCCATAGAATCAAATCTTTCTTCATGTTCATTCAATTTATCCCATATAGCACTATCGTCAAATTCATAACACGAAGTGACACACAAAATAATGCTTGTAAAAATGAACCCTAAAAAAATCTTGTTTTTTCTCATAATATATCTCCTATTTCTGTTGAATACTTTTACAAAAGTAAATATTTATTAATTTTTTACCCCCCCCTATGGTTAAAAAACCTTAATTTATTTTAAATTGTATATTTTATGGGCTTGAAAAAGTATTTTCGGAAAATTGCTTATCATAATGCATGGGTGCTACTTATGGCAGAATAATATAGATTCAATATATATTACATCAAATTATTAATTTCGTATTAATAATCAACACATACCAAGACATCGTATCATTAAAAAAACATTAAATCAACACAATTAGAGATTAAAAAAAAGTGGTCTTAAATAAAGAATAAATGACCTCTAACACAACACAAAAGCAACTATATAAAAAAAAGAGGCTGTGTCAAAATACAAATAAAAAAGACACAGCTTCTTTTTTAAGCTGCTAGATTTTGATATTCCATAAAAACCCGATTTTCCAAGAATTTACAGAATATAAGATTCTCAAGAGGTTTAAATTGAGTTATATGCTTAAAA
>JAGBHI010000049.1 GCA_017935575.1 Bacteroidales bacterium
GCATAAAAAAGACAGCCGCACGTGAGCGGCTGCCTGAGATTGTAATGCGATGTCAAACTTTCTGTGCCCCTTTTAGGGGTTAAGCCTGTATTTGCCCCTTATAGGGGCTGTGCAAACCACCGGTTGAACCGGTGGTTTTGACTAAAACTTCGCGCACAATAGGCATGGTTGCAAATTCGTTGTTTTTGTTTTAGTGATTCTAACCCCAGCAAACGATTATTAATTTTCTTGAACATAATTGTAATGTTTTTCAGCATCTATTAAACATGGATTATATTCACCTATTGAAATACATTGTTTCCAATCTTCCTCGCTTCCTGTGTAGTAAACTTTTTTTAGAGATGAGCAACCACTGAATGCAGCATTACCTATATTTCCTCCTGTGCCTATTACAATACTTTCAAGAGCAGAACAACCATAAAACGCACGATCCCCAATCGAACCGGCTCCATCCTTGATGGTAACGTGAACTAGAGATGTACAACCTTCAAATGCATTAATAGAAATCCCGCTCACTATGCTCGGTATAGTAACTTTTGTTATTGATTTCTTGCCCGAGAATGCATATTTATAAATCGCATATTCTTTTCCTTTGTACCCTTGTGGAAGAGTAAGCTCTGTTTCATTACCCACATAAGCAACAAGTTGATTATCGCCTTCAGACACATAGAAGAGATAACCATCTACGTTTATTAGCTTACTGTCCTCTTTATGAATATCTTTGGCGATACAAATTATTTCCGTTCCTGTGAAAACTCCTTCAAGATGTATTTCGTTTACGAAATCAAATGATGTCTTATTTACCACTTCAACTAATTTGGTACAGTCTTCACAAAAACTGTTGCCGTCTATCCTAGTTACACCGCTGCCAATCGATATCGACACAAGTGAACCTTGGTTTCCAAAAGCAAATGCTCCAATCGCTGTAACGCTGTCAGGGATAACGACTTTTACAAGTTTACGATCGTTTGCAAAGGCCGACCTATAAATTTCGTAACTCTCACCATTAAAACTATCAGGAAGCGTAATATCACAATTATCTCCTATATAAGCAATGAGGTAATTTACATGTTCGAAGGTATAGAAGAGAAATCCGTCCTTGTTTTGAATTTTACTCTCACCTTTATGTACCTCTTTGGCCCATTGTGCTATATACCCAAAATCGGAATTTCCGACGGATATATCGAGGGAAGAGTTGTTCACCACTTCTATAATTTTGCTACAACCGGCAAACGCCTCCCATTCAATTGACGATATGCTTCTAGGAATGGTTATGCTTAATAACTTATAACAGTCACGAAATGCGCTATCATCAATCTTCGTTACCCCTTCCGGAACAATTATGCTAGTAAGACCTTTACACTCCTGGAAAGTTGATTTATCAATCACTCTTATGCCTTTAGGAAGAATTACACTCTCAAGAGAAACGCATCCCATAAAAGCTCCTTCACCGATATTTTTTACACCATCGTGAATAAAAATGTTCTCAAGAGAAGAGCAGGAAACAAAAGTATATTCTTCAATTGTTGTCACACCATCAGGAATAACAATGCTTTTAAGAGAGCTACAATCGTAAAACGCCCGATTACAGAGTCTTTTTAAGCCTGCAGAAAGCTTTACCTCAGAAAGTGATGAGCATCCAAAAAAAGCAGATTCTCCAATTAGTGTTATGCTATCGGGCATAATAACGCTTTCAATATTTATGTTGTACCAAAACGCCCTTTGATCAATACCTGTTACAGGCTTGGAATTGTATACAGGAGGAATAACAATTTGTTTATCACTACATGTTCCGACACCCGAAACAGAATAAAAGCTTTGATCAGCACTTTGACTGAATTTTAATCCTTCACTATAGGTTAAGATGCTATCATTGTTTTTTTCGCTCTCATCACTTCCAATAAAACCACACCCCGAAAACACCAAACTAGATAGCAAAAGCATAATCATGGCAAGAAACACAATTAATTTTTCGTTCATTTTTTGCTCCTTTCACTGATATCTCAACAAAATTTAAACTAAATCGTCCATTGTCATTTAAATTATACCATGTTATACCCATATCTGTCAACTATTCCGTTATTTTTATCAACAGACCTACAGTTCAAAATTGTCTAATTCGTATTGTTTTTAGATAAAAAATAACCTTTAACTATTTCTCACTGCTTAACTCCACTATATATGACAGATATCTCTCTATTATATCAAAATCTAAGCAGATAAATGCCAAAGAGATGCGCGAGCTTCCCCTGCCTCCTAAAAATATTATCGAAAACATCGGTATCAGACTTATGCAGTTAAGGCAGACAAGCGTTATCGCTTGCGACAAAATTGTAAA
>JAGBHI010000050.1 GCA_017935575.1 Bacteroidales bacterium
ACAAGAACTGAAGAAGTATATCCACTACTACAATAACGATAGGATAAAACTAAGACTAAAAGGAAAGAGTCCGGTGCAATACCGAACTCTTTACCAATAAATTTTATTATTAATCCGTCCAACTTTTGGGGGTCAGATCATATTGCCTCCCTTTTTTTGTCATAATTATTGCTGTAAAAACCAAGATGTACGATTAGTCCAATAAAAAGTGTTATTATATGAAAAAAACTATTTATATTTGCAATATTATAGGGATATTATGTTTGATTAAAAAATTATAAAAACTAACTAACATGAAAAAAGGATTACTAATTGCAGCATTAGGCACACTATTGCCAATGTTTGTTTATTCGCAGTCATGTCCTCAGCACGAACAATATGTTAAAATAGGTTCGGAAACAGTAAATTGGGGAGATGCATATGCTGCGTGGTCTCCAGGTAGAGCTTTTTATCAAGGTCTTGATACAGAGGCAGAGGAGAATGAAAATTTTAACATTTCTCGTGTAAAACCACGTAAAAGATTTACCAATCCACAAACACAAGTTCGTCCCACACAAAATTCACTGCGTAAACTTTTGTGGTGGTGCCCAATAGGAGGAGATGGTTGGAATGCTTTGCCATCATACTATTTTGGAGGTGAACTTTGGACCATGTGGAGCTATACAGATATATACGGAAACTGGACAGCTCCGTTTGTAAGTGTGCCAGCACCTATGCTTGACGTATGTCACAAAAACGGAGTGCAAATTTCTTGTCTTGCGGCAGTTCCTTGGGCTGCCAACATCTATTGTACAGACACAAGCGGACACGGATATTATCTAAATAAATTAGTAGGAGATGCAGGAGGTTCAGAAAAATTCTTGAAATATTTAAAATATTATGGAATTGACGGAATAGGATTTAACTCAGAGTTCAGTTGGAGAGGGACATTGAGTGGTTCAGGTCCATACACGGGACTTGCATTCCATACAGCTATGAAAAAGTTCTTAGGCGACTGTTATACAAAAGCAGCCGATTATGAAGTTCCATTTCACAACTGTTGGTATTCATTAACCAATAACTCGGGATTCTGTGGTGGTTCGTCTGCATTGAACGAAAATAACAAAGATTGGTTCGATTATGAAGGAAAAAAAACATCAACAGCATACTTTACAAACTATTATGCAGCACCTTCATATTCACAAACATGTGTTGAAACATATTTTCCCAATCGTTCATCATACGACGTATATATGGGAGTTGACTACCAAGCAGGATACTCATTGCAAAACTGGTTGGTATTACCTAACTATGATATATCATTAGGATTGTGGGGAGCACATAACCGCAATATGATATATGAGCAACGAGGAGAGAGAGGGTCAACGCCACTTCAAATGCAGCAAACATATTTGAAAATAATGGAGAATGTATTTACAGGTTCAAGCAAGAACCCTGTAAATCCACCAGCAATGTCAGAGACAACCAAATTTAATTCAACAGCAGAAGATGCTTGGGGTTGGGCACAATTGATAACTGCACGCAGTACATTGATGTGTCAAGATGGCGGTGATTTGTCAACCGATCCTTTTGTGACAAACTTCAATTTGGGTAACGGATTCTTCTTTAATATAGAGGGAAAACGTCATGCAGATACAGAGTGGTATAACTTAGGAGTACAAGATTTCTTGCCCACATGGCGCTGGTGGTTTACCAATACATATATGGGAAGAACAGATGCAGAGGTAAGTGCCGATTTAAATGCTGAATTTACATGGGACGATGCATGGTTTGGAGGTTCATGTTTACAAGTGTCAGGACAAACAGATTTGACATATTTACAACTATTCAAAACCAAATACGATGTTAAAGCAAATGACTATTTGACAATCAGATATAAATTTGTATCAGGAACAGGAACATTATCATGGGCATGTTCGGCATGGGAAACAGAATCTACTCTTATAGAAAAGGAGATAAAGGGTGGAACTCCCGACGAAAATGGTTGGATAACAGTAGAGACACAAGTAGGAGGTCGCTCTGGAATAAAACTTAATGATAAAGTATTAGCACAATTAGGTTTGAAATTCAAAAACACAAGCGATGATTTCAAGGTATTAATAGGTCAAATATCATTGACAAGAGGTAAAGTTGGTAAATCAAACAAACCAGCAACACCAACAATAGAGAAATCTCGTATGATGTCACGTAACTACAAAGGTGTTGACATGAAGATAATCTACAATATGGAGTCTGCATATGCAGGAGAAGAGAAAGAGTTATGGGAGCCCATCTATAATAATGAAGTAGAGACTTCATATTTCCGTATCTACACACAACAAGAGGGAGAAGAAGCAAAAGTGTTTACTGCAACAACTTCGTGGGCAGCATATGTAGTTGCAGCACCCTATGATGCGGTAAAAGGAGGAGGTTTGCGTATAGGAGTATCAGCAGTAAGTTTAGATTATGAAACTGAATCAGAGATAGCTTGGAGCGATTTCTTCTATCCCACAACAATTGATCCTATAATTGAGGAGGGAACAGAGATTGACAAACCTATAATCAAAGTAAATGAAGAGTTTACTTTGAAATATACCGACCCCAACCACCCTGCAGCAACATGGGAGGTTATAAACTCGTTGACAGGAGCATCTATTAAGACATTTGCTAATACAACATCAATAACAATGTCGTTGCCAACAATAGGATCATACGATATTAAAATTACTAATGCAGACGGAACAGTTGCATATACAAGAGGTATTATACAAATTTCTCCTGATGAAACAGGAGCAATACCTATTATTGGATCATTAACAGCAGATAAGACAAGTGTATATCCCGAAGAGAATATAACATTAACTACAACAACATCACGTCTTGGAGAGGGATCTGTATCGCGAGCAGTAAAAATAGAAGATCCCAATTTGTTACGTTTCCCTGCACTTGTACAATCTCGTCCATATACATATATGATGTGGTTTAAGGCTGAAAAGCTTACACACAATAATCAAGGAACTAACTTGATTGATAAACGCAATATGGACGATACATGGCCTCATAATAACTGGGGAGATTTCTGGGTTACAATACGCCCGGAGATGTCTGCAAATAAAGAGGTTGGAGGAAGTACATATTCAGACAGAGTACACCCTGCTGATGAGATATCATTCAATACATATGGTTGGACAGAACATGATGTCCCCAATAGTAATATGATGTCAAGTGACCATAGCGTAAAAGAGGGACAATGGACACACGTTGCTGTAACATTCGATACAGACGGAAAACAAAAAATGTATTTTAATGGTAAAAAAGTTGCAGAAACAACAACCTCTAAAATTACAAGCAATGGAGTACGTAACGGAGCAAGCAATGTATATGTAGGAGGTTCAAGCGTTTACAAGGCAGGATTTAATGGTTGGGTTGATGAGTTCCAAGTATGGGACCGCGTATTAACTGATGCGGAGGTACAAACTGCAATGAAAGGTTATGCAACAGCACCAAGCGGATTACAAGGATATTGGACATTTGAAGAGACAACAGAAGTAGACGGAAATGCTGTATTCCCCAACTTAGGACAAAAGGGTTCTTCATATACAGCAGCTTACATAACTATGAAGGACACAGATGACGGACAAGTAGAACAAAATCTGCCATTCTCACCTAATGAGTTAGGTAATCCAATGATTACAGGTGCATTGAATGTATCAACTGAGCTTGAATGGAATTTAGAAAAAGCAACCGTCTCAGGTCAAAACGATACTAAATCAATAATATCATACGATGCAGCAGGAACATACACTCCCGGTTTAACCCTTAAAAATATGTGGGGTAGTGATAGCAAGGCCGTTGATGTAGTTGTTGTATCATGGCCTCAGGGAATAGAAGAATCAGCAGTAGAGATGTTGGGAGTATATCCTAATCCTTTCACAGATTTCGTTAATCTATCATTTGCTAAAGAGGGAGAATATACAATAGAAATAGTAGCCCTTGATGGAAAATTGATAGAAAGCAAGCAATTCAATGCGACAGCAGGCGAATGTATGCGCGTTGATATCAATGGCGAAAAAGGAATGTATATAATAAAAGTATTAAACAATACCGATACAGCCGTAAGAACCTTGAAAGTAATCAAGAAGTAAACTTATTAATGTAATAATAAAGGTAAAAGGGCCACTTTCAAGTGGTCCTTTTGTTGTATTAAAATAAAAATTATTAAACGGTAACAACAATTTGTAAAAATAAATAAAAACAGCTAATTTTGTATTTGGTAAATTATATTATAGAAAAGTGTATGTTGTAGTATAAACCAAAAGCTATACATCTCTGAATTACAAAAGGTTCTGTATAAAAACATTCTTTAAATAAATTTATAAATGAAAAAACTATTATTAATGGCCATTGCCATTGCAACATACGCAGGAAGCGTATTTGCACAAGCTATTCCATCTCACGATAAATACGTAGAGATAGGAAGTTCACAAAAAACATGGTATCAAGCATACCAAAATTGGCAGCCCGGAACACCGTTGTATAATGGCGATTCAAAGGCAGCATCAAACGAACAATTCTTCATCTCTCGTGTAAAACCACGTAAACGTTTTACATTTACAGCAACGCAAGTAAAAGAGACCCTTAACCCCGAACGTAAAGTTTTGTGGTGGTGTCCAATTAACGAGTCATCATGGAATGCACTTCCATCATACTTCTTTAATGGAGAGGCATACTCAATGTGGAACTATACCGATACATACGGAAACTGGACAGCTCCTATGATTCAAGCACCGGCAGCATTCCTTGATGTATGTCATAAAAATGGAGTACGTTCGGGTGTTGTTGCTTCAGTACCATATGGAGCATCGCCATCACCAAACGATGGAGGTCATGGCTCTAATATCAATGCACTTATAAACGGAGGATACGAAAAACTACTAAAATATCTTCGTTATTATGGAGTAGATGGTATTGGATTTAACTCAGAGTTCTCATGGAGTCTATTAGATCCTACAGGTTTCAAAAACTTGATGGGTAATTGTTACTCTAATGCAGAGGCTTACGGAGTACCTTTTAACAATGCATGGTACTCATTTACAGCAAACGGAGGAAGTTTTGGTGATTATAGTGTACTTAATAGTGGTTGTGTAGAGTGGTTCCACTATAACGGTAAAAAAGTATCAGATGCATACTTCTTGAATTATAACTGGTCATCATCACAATTAAATACATCACAACAAACAGCCGAAGGCGTTGGCCGTTCAGGATTTGATGTGTATGGAGGAATGGACTTTCAAGGACGTTCACAAGCATCTTGGATTTCTCTAAAGGACTATAATATTTCGTTTGGTATTTGGGGAGCACACAATACAAATATGATATATATAAATCAAGGAGAAAATGGTTCAACACCAGTACAAAAACAATTGACATACCAAAAAATTAGTGAGAATGTATTTACAGGAGCTTCATATAACCCTGTAAACACACCTCAAATAACAAATCTATTGTGTCACACATCAAAATCAACAAAATTCCACGGATTCTCAAGTTTTATTACCGCACGTAGTACATTGACTCCTCAAGACGGAGGCGATTTATCAACAGATCCTTTTGTAACATATTTCAATATGGGTAACGGTCAATTCTGGAAAGAGAACGGCGAAATAGCATATAATGGAGTATGGTACAATATTGGAATGCAAGATTTCTTACCTTCATGGCGTTGGTGGTGGACATCAACCTTTATGGGAAAAGATGCATCACTTGCATCAACCGATATGGAGGCTCTATTCAATTGGGAGGACTCATGGTTTGGAGGAACATCTCTTGAAATAAAAGGCTCAACAGAAAAGTCATATTTGCAGCTTTTCAAAACAAAATATCCCACAAACAGCACTGGAGATTACTTGACAATACGTTATAAAGTTCTTTCAGGAACAGGAAAAATGTCATGGGCATGTTCTAAAGAGTCTGCACCTAAAACAGAGGTTTCAGCTTCAATTGTAAATGTTACCTCAAATACAGAAATTGGAAACTGGGTTGAGAAACAAATTCAAATAACAAGTGGTCGTAATGGTATAAAATTACAAAACGATGTAGTTTGTCTATTAGGATTGAAATTTGAGAACACATCATCTGATTTCAAAATTCTTATAGGAGAGGTTGCATTAACAAGAGGTAAGCCAGGTAGCGTTGCCGCACCATCTGCTCCAACAATTTTGTCATCTGAGGTCCTCTCATATAACTACAAGGGAGCAGACGTTAAAGTTGTGTTTGATATGACTGCAAACGATACAAAATCATCAGGCCGTCAAGCATATCAGACAATCTATAATAGTGATGTAAAAACTTGGTTCTACAAAATATATGTACGTCAAACAGGCGGAGAACCTAAACTATGTACATCTACAACATCATGGGCTTCATACGTTGTAGCAGCACCTTATGATGCAGAGTTGGGTGGTAAAATACAAGTTGGAGTAAGTGCCGTAAGTTTGGACGGTCGCAAAGAGTCAGCAATTGCATGGGGTAATGAGCTTACATTACCATCACCCGTAATTATTGAGGGAGCAGAGGTTGACAAACCGGTAATCAAACCCAATGAGGAGTTTACCGTAAGTTTTATGGATCCTAACCACCCCAAAGGAACATGGGAAATAATAAACTCAGCAACAGGAAGTACAGTTAAGACAGTTTCTAATGCATCAGGAGTAACAACATCACTTTCTGAAGTAGGAATGTATGATGTTAAGATTACAGCAGGTTCAACAGTATCATACACACGCGGACTTATTCAAGTTTCACCCGAAAGTACAGGAACAATGCCTCTGTTGTCTTCGTTTACAGCCGATAAGATGAGTGCAACAACTGATGATAAAATAAACCTATCATATGTTGCAGACCGTTTAGGAGAAGGAAAGGTATCGCGTGCTGTTAAAGTTGATGACCCATATATGTTGCGATTCCCTACATTAAAAGCAACAGCACCTTATACATATATGATGTGGTTCAAAGCAGAATCAATTTCTCACGATACACAAGGAACAAACCTAATAAGTAAAACATCATTCACTGATGTATGGCCTCACGATAACTGGGGAGACTTCTGGGTACAAATTCGTCCAGAATATGGCGATCATGCAGAAAATGAAATCTCATTCAATGTATATGGTTGGACAGCGCACGACAATCCAAATACAAATATGATGTCAACAGGATATAGTGTAAATCTTGATCAATGGACTCACATTGCCATTACATTAGGTACAGATAAAACAGAAAAAATGTATTTCAATGGACGATTGGTTGCTTCAACCGTGGATAATATGGTTTCAAACAACGGACAAAGAAGTAATGGAGATGTATATATCGGAGGAAGTGGTGTTTACAAGGCAGGATTTAATGGTTGGGTTGATGATTTCCAAGTATGGGATCGTGTATTAACAGATGCCGAAGTTAAAACAGCCATGAACGGATATGCAGAAGGAGCATCAATACCAAGTGGATTATTAGGTTATTGGGATTTTGAAACCCTTGAAAGTGATGGAGAGTCATTCCCTAACCGTGGAACAAAAGGTTCTTCATACAAAGCACAATATGTTGAGAAGATAACAGGTAACGGTTCAACATATTGCGAGACAAGAGCCGTAAACAACGATCAATTAGGTATGCCTATTCTTCCAGGTTCATTAGAGGTTAAAACAACTGCAAAATGGGACGTTGCACCCGGAACAGTAGTAGAAACAAGCGGAACAGCTGCTGCAGGAACTGCAAAAGTTTCATATGCAGTAGAGGGACAATACACTCCAAAACTAACTCTTGAGAATATGTGGGGTAGCGATAGTAAAACAATAGACTTTATTACTATAACACAAGGAACCGGATTAGAAGATGCAGTAGTAGAGGAGATGGGAGTATATCCTAACCCATTCACTGACTTTGTAAACATTATGTTTACACAAGAGGGTGTATATACAGCTCAAATAGTAGCACTTGACGGACGTTTGATAGAAGATAAACAGATGTCGGTAAATGCTAACGAAGGAGTAAGAATTGATATTAATGGAGAGAGCGGAGCATATATCCTACGTATTCTAAATGAAGAAGGAGTGGCAGTTCGTACAATGAAGATTATTAAAAAATAATCAACCACGTTAATATAGCCTACCCAAAGGAGGAATCTCTTATGAGGTTCCTTCTTTTTATATCTATTTAATAATGGTATAATTGTCTAAAAAAATATTATCTTTGCGGTAGATACTACCGCGAAAATATGTTACACCTTGGCATAGCTCAAACAAGTTTGACACTGCTTTTGGTTAGCACTATATTTGCAATAATAATCTACTGTAAAAACATAAAGCATAAATATATGAAAAGAGTTTTAGCTGTTGTAGCAATACTACTATTACCATTATGTACCTACTCACAATCGGCACCTCAACATGAGATGTATGTTAAGATAGGGTCGGAGAGTGCAACTTGGACCCAGGCATATGCAAATTGGTCTCCAGGAAATGAGGCATTATATCAAAACCTTGATGAGGAGGCTGCAGAGAATGAACAATTCTTTATTTCACGAGTAAAGCCTCGTGCACGTTTTACAAATGCATATACGCAGGTAAGAGTGTCTCAAAATCCGGAACGTAAGTTCCTATGGTGGTGTCCTATAGGAGGAGATGGTTGGAATGCCTTGCCCTCATATTTCTTTGGCGGAGAGGTATGGACAATGTGGAGTTACACTGATATTTGGGGAAACTGGACAGCTCCATTTGTAACTATGCCTGCAGCTATGCTTGATATATGCCACAAGAATGGCGTAAAAATATCGTGTGTTGCCCCTATAGCATGGGCTGCATATATAACTCCCACATCAGAAGGTTACGGACAGATGCTTGCTCGTATGTTAACTGATGGTCCTGAGAAGTTTATCAAATATTTAAAGTACTATGGAGTAGATGGTATAGGTTGGAATTCTGAGTTTGATTTCAGCCGATTAAAACTTTCATCAGGACCTTATAAAGGACAAGAATTTCATACAGCAACAAAACTATTCTTTGGAGATTGTTATGAAACAGCCGAAACCTATGGAGTTCCTTTCCATAACTGTTGGTATTCAATGATTAAGAATTTAGGAACAATGCCCTGTCCATCGCCACTTGATGAGACAAACAAAGATTGGTTTCACTACAATGGGAAACCAACATCAACAGTATATTTTACAAATTACGGAGCAGATTTGTCTGTCTCTCAAGAGACACATGCAGCAAACTTTCCAGAGCGTTCATTATTTGATGTCTTCATGGGAGTAGATTATCAAGCGGGAACAGCCCTAAAAGAGTGGAAACAACTTAACAATTATGACATATCATTAGGAATATGGGGGGCACATAACAGAAATCTTATTTATGAACAGCGAGGAGAAAGAGGTTCTGCCCCCTTGCAGATGCAAAAGACATATCAAAAGTTATTAGAAACAGCCTTTACAGGTTCAACAGGTAATCCGATAAATCCCCCGGCAATAAATAGTTACACCAAATTTAGTACAACATCAACAGATGCTTATGGTTGGGCTCAATATATTGTGGCAAAGAGTGTATTAACATGTGACGATTTATCAACCGATCCATTTGTTACAAACTTTAACTTAGGTAACGGAAACTTCTTTAATGTGGCAGGGGAGCGTCAAGCTGATACTGAGTGGTATAACATAGGAATACAAGATTATATGCCAACATGGCGTTGGTGGGCAACCAATACCTATATGGGCAGAACTGAAGAAGAGGTAAGTACTGATTTAAGTATGGAGTTTACATGGGACGATGCCTGGTTCGGAGGTTCATGTTTGCAAATATCTGGAGCAACAGATAAAACATACTTACAACTCTTTAAAACCAAATATGCTACTGCCAAATCAGGAGACTATTTGACAATACGTTATAAAGTCCTTTCAGGAACAGGAACAATAGCATGGGCATGTTCAAAAGAGGAAACAGAGACAACCTCTGTTGAAAAAGTCATAAAATCGGGAGCAATGCCACAGTCAGGAGACGAAGATGAAAACGGTTGGGTAACTATTAGCACACAAATCAGTAATCGTCAGTTAAAGTTGCATAGTTCTACCATAGCGCAAATAGGTTTGAAATTTACCAATACTTCCGATGACTTTAAAATATTAATAGGTCAAATATCATTAACAAGAGGAGAAGTAGGTAGTTCTGCAGTACCCAATATCCCTGTTGTTGATAAGGTTAAGATGATGGCTCGTAACTACAAGGGCGTTGATATGAAAATCATATATAATATGACTGATGCATACGCAGGAGAACCAAAAGAGGCATATGAACCGATATACAACTCAGATGTATTAACATCACAATATCGTATATATATCCAACAAGAGGGGCAAGAAGCAAAAGTATTTACGGCAACAACCTCGTGGGCAGCATATGTTGTAGCGGCTCCGTATGATACAGAAATAGGAGGAGGAATACGTATCGGAGTATCGGCAGTGAGTCTTGATGGCGAAAAGGAGAGTGAAATAGCTTGGGGTGAATGGTTGTATCCTATGAATATTGAACCAACAATAGTTGAAGGAACAGTTATTGATAAACCTATAATAAAAGCGAATGAAGAATTTACAATAAAATATATTGACAGCAATCACCCTGCAGCTACATGGGAGGTTATAAACTCGTTGACAGGAGCATCTGTACAAATATTCAATAATACAAAATCAATAACACTATCATTATCAACCGAAGGCTCATACGATGTAAAAATAACCAATGGTGATGGGACAGTTGCATACACTCGCGGAATTATTCAAGTATCGCCTATTGGAACAGGAGCGATACCTATTCTAACTTCTCTTACAGCAAGTACAAATGAGGCATATAAAGATGATGAAATAACATTGTCATATACAACATCTCGTTTAGGAGAGGGAGCAGTATCTCGTTCAGTAAAAGTGGAAGATCCCAATTTATTACGTTTCCCCGAGGTGGTAGGTTCACGTCCATACACATATATGATGTGGTTCAAGACCGATAAACTAACCCACAATAGCCAAGGAACAAATTTAATTGATAAACGAAGTTTTACTGAGTCATGGCCACACAATAATTGGGGCGATTTCTGGGTAACTATTCGTCCTGAGCAAATGGCACTAAAAGAGACAGGGGCTACATCAACTGCCGAAGATAAAAAACACCCTGCAAACGAGATATCGTTTAATACTTACGGTTGGACAGAACATGATTGTCCCAATTCTAATATGATGTCAAACGACCATAGTGTAAATGAAGGACAATGGACACACATAGCAGTAACATTTGGAGTTGATAATAAACAAAAGATGTATTTCAACGGGAAAAAAGTTGCAGAAACCACAATCCAACATATAACAAACAATGCCGTAAGAGTAGAGGGAAGTAGTGTATATGTAGGAGGAACAAGTGTATATAAGAGCGGATTTAATGGTTGGGTAGATGAATTCCAAGTATGGGATCGAGTACTTTCCGATACAGAAATACAAACAGCCATGAAAGGATATACAACTGCACCAAGCGGTTTGCAAGGCTATTGGACATTTGAAACAACCACAGAGAATAGCGAAGGTAAGAAAGTATTTCCCAATTTAGGACAGAAAGGTTCGTCATATGTTGCAGAGATGGTATCAACATTAGGAGAAGAGAATGCCTCTTCAGGAAAAGTAGAGACCGTAATAAATGCATCAAACGATGAATTAGGTAACCCAATGATTTCAGGAAGCTATCAAGTAACAACAACTCCGGAGTGGGATACTACTGAAGCAGAGTTGGCAACATTGTCAAATGGAGCAAAAATATCATATAATGCGACAGGAACATATACAGCAGGTTTAACCCTTAAAAATATGTGGGGAAGTAGCGAAACCAAAATGGTTGATATAGTAATAGTTCCATATCCAGAGGGAATAGAAGAGGCGGTTGTTGAGCATATGAGTCTATATCCCAATCCCTTTACCGATTATGTAAACTTATCGTTTGCTAAAGAGGGTACATACACAATAGATATAGTAGCACTTGACGGAAAATTGATAGAGAGTAAATCGCTATCAGTAGAGGCAAATGAGATAGTAAGGGTAGATGTAGATGGAGACAAAGGAATATATATTCTAAAAGTAGTTGCCGAAAATCAATCGGTAGTACGAACAATAAAAGTTGTCAAGAGATAATTTTATAATTTAAAATAGGGATACAGCATATTGTGTCCGCATATATATTCATACCAACACTATATGAAAAAAATAGTAATAGTAGGAGCAACATCGGGAATAGGAATGGAGAGTGCAAAACTATTCCTACAAAACGGATATATAGTAGGATTAGCGGGGCGTAGAGAAGAAAACCTTCTTACTTTACAAAAGGATTATCCCCAAACTGCATTCATAAAAAAGATAGATATAACAGCACCCGAAGCTCCTCAACTACTGTCAGAGTTGATAGACGATATGGGAGGAATGGATATATACCTGCATGTATCAGGTATAGGCTTTCAAAATAAGGAGTTGCAACCACAAATTGAGATAGATACAGTAAAAACAAATTGTTTGGGAATGACTCAAATGGTAGTTAGAGCATATGACTACCTCTCAAAAAACGGAGGAGGACAAATAGCCGTAGTATCATCAATAGCAGGCACAAAAGGATTGGGTGTAGCACCTTCCTATTCAGCAACAAAACGTTTTAATAATATCTATCTTCAATGCTTGGCACAACTATCCAGAATGCGTGGAGATAAAATATCATTTACAGATATACGTCCGGGATTTGTAGAGACAGCCCTATTGCGTAGTGCAAACTACCCAATGAAGATGCAAGCCGACTATACAGCAAAAAAACTATATAAAGCGGTAGTAAATAAAAAGAGAGTAGCAATAATAGATTGGCGCTATTCCATATTAGTAGCCTTTTGGCGGCTAATACCCAACTTTATATGGGAACGCCTTAAAATAGTAAAAACTAAGTAGCTGAAATAAAGAAAGTATCATGCACACATGATACTTTCTTTATTTTAACCTATCGTTTAAATTTATTTTACAGTAGCTTATTATCTCTCTCCCTATGGATAGTTAAGGGGTGGGGGCTACTTATAATGCCTATGAATATGAGAGTGTCTATGAGAAATCTTACCACTCTTTTTCGGCCCTTGATTACCCTTTATAATAAAATATATACCGGCAATAATAAAAGGAATACTAAGAAGTTGTCCCATATTGAGCCATATACGTTCCATCATCTCTATCTCAAATAATTCTTGAGGTTGTTTAAGAATTTCAATAAAGAACCTTGAGCCAAATACCCATAGTAGGAATGTTCCAAACAATACCCCCCTGCGGTTACCCATATCTCTTTTCCAATACATAAACATTAATGTTACAAATAGTATCAGATAAGATAATGATTCATATATCTGAGTAGGGTGTGATGTCATTGTATATTGCGGCTCAGCTCCGTTTTGCCATGCGGCAATATTTGTTATGAAGTTAAAACCCCAAGGCATAGTGGTTTCGTAACCATATATCTCGTGATTCATAAGGTTTCCCAAACGAATCATAGAGGCAACAAGAGCAACAGGAATTACCAACCTGTCCAATACCCATATCATACTGCGATGAGTAACTTTTTTAGAGAATATAAATATGGCAATAAGTATTGCAATTGCTCCTCCGTGGCTTGCAAGTCCACCTTCCCATATTTTTAATATCTCCCAAGGGTGTTCCGAGTAGTATTCCCAACCATAAAAGAAGCAATGTCCTAATCTCGCTCCAATAATAGTTGCAACTATTACATATACAAATAGTTTATCGCACCATTCTTCAGGAGCCTTATCATTTTTGAAGATTTTTGCTTCAATATAATATCCAATTAAAAAGCCTATGGCAAACAAAAAACCATACCATCTTATCTCCAATCCAAAGATTGAAAACATCGTGGGGTCTGCATTCCAAACAATAGAGCTAAGCATTATGTAATAAATTATCTATTAATAATATCTGTCCAATTTTATACAAGATGTGAAATCCACTCTTCTCTATCTCCAGGTAAAAGATCAATTACAGGAACCTCAGGCAATGTGTAACAACCAGGTTGTTGGCGGAAAGTTGCACGAGCGGCATTAACCAGCATTTGAGCAGTAAGAGCAGGATTGTTTATCTTCATATTAAACTCAAATAGTTGATTTTGAGTTTTACCCGAAACTCCTTTACGACACATCATTACACCATGACCCATATCAAGAAGGTTATCAACGCACTCAACCTGCATAACGTGGGTTTCGTCATTTACAAAATAAGCATCGGCTTTTATTGCTTTTGCAACATCTTCAAAATTGTAACCATCTTCAACTTCAATATATACCATTCGTCTATGAATACCTGTTCCAACAGGAATAGTCATAGAAAGAGCAGCCTTAACACCTTCAATAGCTTTAACCGCAACAGTGTGTCCCATGCTCATTCCGGGTCCGAAGTTTGTATATGTGATACCTTTAGGAGCAGCAGCCTCCATAAGAGTACGAACTACAGAGTCGCTACCCGGATCCCAGCCTGCCGATATAATGGCAACAGCTCCGTTCTCTTTGGCAACCTTGTTAAGGTTTGCTCTAAGAGCAGATATTCCTGTGTGTATGTCATAACTATCGGCAGTGTTAATACCCAACGATAATATTTCTGTTGCGTACTCTTCAACTTTGCGAGTAGGAGTTGCAAGAATAGCAACATCAACATTATCAAGTTGTTTGATATCAGAAACAACCTTGTATTTTTTTATCTCTTCAGGTATATCGTTTACATTACGTCTTACAATACCTGCAATCTCCATATCGTTTGAAGCCTCAATGGCGTCAATAGTATATTTACCAATATTTCCGTATCCGACTACGGCAACTCTTTTAATTTTCATATTCTTAAAATTTGATTTCGCAAAATTAATATAATGCAATAATAAAAACCAATTAATTATATTAATATAATTAAAATATATGCTAAATAGTTAACCACTTGTTTTTATCAATATCAGAAAAACCTCGTTTCTTTGAATACTCTTCTCTCTGCTCCTCTCCAATATTTATAGTAAAATATTCTGCATCTGGGTTTGCGATAATCATTCCGCATACCGAGGCGTTGGGATACATAGCTCCGTTTTCCGTAATATCAATGCCTAAATTCTTAAAATCAATCAGTTTTTGCATTTCAAAAATAAGAGATTGATCGGGTAGGGAGGGATATCCAATAGCTGGTCTTATACCACAGCCTATGCCTTTTATGATTTTTGCGCTATCTCTCTCCTCATAGGGTGAGTATCCCCATAACTCAGTTTTAACCAAGAAGTGAGTATATGCTGCAGCAGCTTCTGCAACTCTATCGGCAAACGATTGAAGTATCAAAGACGAGTAATCATCGCCATTGTCTCTATAATTTTCAATCAATCTTTGAATATCTATACCCACTGTAACAGCAAAAACTCCAATATAGTCATCTCTATTCTCAGATGAATGCAATATAAAGTCGCTAAGGGCAAGATATTTTTTACCATTCTCTTTCTTCTTTTGTTGGCGTAAAGTGGGAATTACAAACTCTCTATTATTTCCCAATATAATCTCTCTCTCTCCCGAGCAGGCTTTATAAAATTTTACAGAGGCTTTTATTTGAGGGTTAATGCTCTCTATTATAGAGTCAACAATGCGAATACAATCTTTGTGTAGTTGCATAGCTTCCGCTGCATTTTTGCGTTCGCTCTCTTCAAATGATGCCAGCCACGATGCTTTACAATGGTCGCACCCGCTAACGTACGCAATAGAGGCATATTTGCCATTCAATTTCCAAACATTAAAAAATTGTCCCCAATTAATAAACTCCATCAGCTCCTTTATGCTAAAAGAGAGATTAATCTCGTCGCCAAACCTATTTGGTTTAATAGGGGTATAGTTGTTGCAACACTCTTTAGCGTTATCTTTATCAGCAACAGATAGCGGTACAATATCATCAATTACTTTATCTTCCCTCAAAAATCTTTGTCGTTCCTTAACCTCTTTTATGAAGTTCTCGCGTAATTTAGGGTTGGTAAGTTTTGCCACTACAATGGGGTCTTGCGAAGCATCTTTTACATAAACTACTGCTCCGCTGTATAATGGAGCAATTTTTACTGCAGTATGAAGTTCCGAAGTGGTTGCCCCACCAATAAGCAGTGGAATATCAAGAGCTCTCTTTTCAAGTTCCTTTGCAAGGTTGCACATCTCGTTTAACGATGGAGTAATAAGTCCGCTAACGCCAATTATATCAGCATTAATTTCAACAGCTTTATCAATTATGGTCTCGGCACTTACCATAACTCCGAGGTCGGTAACTTCATAGTTGTTACAACCTAAAACCACCGAAACAATATTCTTACCAATATCGTGAACATCGCCCTTTACAGTAGCAAGAACAATTTTTCCTGCACTCTTTGTCGTTGACGATTTCTCGTTCTCAATATATGGTTGCAGTATCTCAACAGCTCTCTTCATTGTGCGTGCGCTCTTTACAACCTGAGGTAAAAACATCTTACCTTCGCCAAAAAGAGTACCAACTTGGTTCATTCCCTCCATTAAAGGTCTCTCAATAATGGAAACAGCACTCTTATACTCTTTAAGAGCCAATTCAATATCATTTTGTAAATTTTCGGCATTACCTTTTATTAAAGCATTAGCCAATCTCTCGGGTAGAGTCATCGTTGATAATGTTTCACCACTATTGCTCTTGTTCTCTATCTTTTCGCCCTTTACCCTCTCGGCAACCTCAATAAGACGCTCTGTTGCATCATCTCTGCGGTTGAGTATAACATCTTCAACTGCCTCTAAAATATCTTTGGAAATGTCGTTGTAACTTACATTTGTTGCAGGGTTTACAATAGCCATATCCATACCGGCATTTATGGCGTGGTATAAAAATACCGAGTGCATAACCTCTCTGATATAGTTATTCCCTCTGAAAGAGAATGATAAGTTACTAACGCCACCACTTACCTTGGCATAGGGTAAATTATCCTTAATCCATTTTGTTGCATCAATAAAGTCTTTGGCATAATTCTTATGCTCATCAATACCTGTGGCAACAGCCAATATATTGGGGTCAAATATTATATCGTTGGGGTTTATATCGCACTCTTTTGTCAGAATATCGTATGCTCTTTTACAAACGGCAATTTTCCTTTCATAATTATCTGCTTGTCCATTTTCATCAAAAGCCATAACAACAAGTGCCGCACCCATCTCTTTTATGCGTTTTGCGCGCTCAATAAAAACGCTCTCACCCTCTTTCAAACTTATTGAGTTTACAATGGCTTTGCCTTGAACACACTTTAACCCTGCTTCAATAACGCTCCAATCAGACGAGTCAATCATAAACGGTACTCTGCATACATCAGGCTCTGCAGCAAGCAAATTCAAAAATGTAACCATTTCATCTTTTGCATTGAGCATGCCATCGTCCATATTGATGTCAATTATTTGAGCACCATCTTCAACCTGTTTTCTTGCTATAGATAGAGCCTCTTCATAATTCTTCTCATTAATAAGTCTGAGGAATTTGCGCGAGCCTGCAACGTTACATCTTTCACCAACATTTATAAAGTTATTCTCTTTACATACAGTCAATGGTTCAAGCCCAGAGAGAATTAAATTGTTGTTTACAGATGTTAGGGTATGAGGTGTAGCCTCTCTTGCAATTTCAGCCAATAGCTTTATATGCTCAGGAGTTGTACCACAACAACCTCCCATTATATTAACAAGTTTCTCATTTAAGTAGAGAGTCATATCTTCTGCCATCATTTGGGGAGTTTCGTCATACTCTCCAAAGCGATTAGGTAATCCTGCATTTGGGTGAACTGATATATAGTATGGTGCAATTTCAGAAAGCTCTCTTAAGAAAGGGAGAATATCTTTTGCTCCAAATGAGCAGTTAATTCCAATTGAAGTTATAGGAGCATGGGCAACAGATGCAACAAAAGCTTTTATGGTTTGTCCCGAAAGTGTGCGCCCTGCATTGTCAGATATTGTAAGAGACAACATTAATGGTAACGAAATATTCTTCTCTCTGAAAATATTTTGTACAGCATCAATGGCACACTTAACATTGAGGGTGTCAAAAATTGTCTCTAATAATATGATATCAACTCCTTCATCAATCAATATGTTTATCTGCTCCTTATAAGCGTCAAAAAGAGAGTCGTATGTTATGGCTCTTGCCGATGGATTATTGACATCGGGCGATATTGAGCAACTCTTATTGGTTGGTCCTATGCTACCGGCAACAAAGCGAGGTTTCTCTTTTGATGAGAACTCTTTGGCAATCTCTTTAGCAATTCTGACAGCGGTACGGTTTATATCCTTGACATAACTTTCCAAACCATAATCCGATAACGATACAGATGTAGCATTAAATGTGTTTGTCTCAATAATATCGGCACCAGCATCAAGATACGATTTATGAATATCTCTTATTATTTGTGGTCGAGTTAATGCCAATATATCGTTGCAACCTTTAAGTTCTGATTTATGTTCCTCAAACAGAATTCCCCTAAACTCCTTCTCTGTCAGTCCGTATTTCTGAATTTCGGTACCCATTGCACCATCAAGAATTAAAATTCTCTCTTTAAGGAGTTCTTCAAAAATATATCTATTCATTATTTTGATAATCTATTTAATAACTTTGTCGGAATTTTTAGCAATATACTCCTTCCAACTTTTGCACCCTTTCTCCAATATAGGCGATTTCATTTGGTAGTAGTGGCATAGAGCTGCGGCAACTGCATCAGTTGCGTCTAATTGAGGGTCCATTTTCTCTTGTGGAATATGTAAAATTCTTCTAAGCATATCCGCTACCTGTTCTTTTGAAGCACTACCATTTCCTGTAACTGCAAGTTTTATCTTTAGAGGTGCATATTCGGTAATAGGTAATTCGTGATGAATAGCTGCAGCCATTGCTACACCTTGAGCTCTTCCCAATTTAAGCATTGATTGCACATTTTTTCCAAAAAAAGGAGCCTCAATGGCTAATTCGTCAGGAGAGTATTGAGTAATCAATCCCGAAACTCTTTCATATATTCTATTTAACCTCATATAGTGGTTTTCAAACTTACTAAGTTTAAGAGTTCCCATAACAACAAGATGCGGGTTCTTACCATCACTCTCAATGATGCCGTATCCCATAACATTAGTACCGGGATCAATTCCTAAAACTCTGTGCTTTTGAGCCATTTATAAGGTTGAAATTAAATTATTAATATGATTTACGCTATTGTTTAAGCATATTGTGCAAAAATAGATAAAAATATTAGCATATATAGGTTGTATATTAAAAAAATATTGTAAATTCGCGAAGTATTTGAAATTATTTAACATTTTGTTGTAATTTCAATTCAGAAAAGATATAGAATAGTAAAGAATATAGAATAGTTGTTTAAAACATAACCATGGCATATAGTTTATGGTTTGTATGAATATAGTTTAATTGAGGAATTTTCAATGAAAATTTTGAGAGACATAAAGTGCAAAATCCATTAATCGAAATTTCGATTAATGGATTTTGTAATGTGTTTTTCATGACTTTAGAAAGGTAGATCCGTGAGGCTTTACCTTTCTTTTTCTGTGGTATAAAAGAAAAAAGAAGCTGTCTAACAAGGTGATTTCTGCCTTATGCTTGCCCTCAAAATGCTCATTTACTCCAAGTAAACTCCGCTTTTTCGGGCTACGCAAGCCTTGAAATACCTCTTGTTATATAACTTCTAACAAAAAGGGAGTGTCAAACACATTAGACACTCCCTTTTTGTTGTATATGAGTTGTTTATATTATAAAACTCCTTGAGCCATCATTGCTTTTGCAACTTTCATAAATCCAGCAACGTTAGCACCTTTTACGTAGTTTGTGTATCCATCTTCTTGTTTTCCGTAAAGAGTACATTGTGCGTGAATTTCTTTCATGATTGATTGAAGTTTTGCATCAACCTCTTCTCTGCTCCAGCTTAGTTTGATAGAGTTTTGAGTCATCTCCAATCCACTTACCGATACACCACCAGCATTAGCAGCTTTACCTGGAGCATAAAGTATTTTAGCGTTCAAGAACTCTGCGATAGCTTCAGGTGTAGATGGCATATTAGCACCTTCTGAAACAGCGAAACAACCATTTGCAAGAAGTGCGCGAGCATCGTCTCCATCAATCTCATTTTGAGTTGCACTTGGCATTGCAATATCGCATTTCTCATTCCAAGGACGAGCACCTTCAACATATTTGCAACCATATTTTTCAGCGTACTCTCTGATACGTCCGCGTTGAACGTTCTTCAAGTTGAAGATATAAGCAAGTTTCTCCTCGTCAATTCCGTCTGGGTCATAAATGTAACCATTACTATCAGACATTGTGATAACTTTTGCACCAAGGCTGATAAGTTTCTTAACAGTATATTGCGCAACGTTACCAGAACCTGATACAGCAACAACTTTATCTTTAATATCAATACCTTTGGTTTTTAGCATCTCAAGCAAGAAGTAAACGTTTCCGTAACCAGTAGCTTCGGGACGAACCAATGAACCTCCGAACTCCAATCCTTTACCTGTGAAAGTACCTGTGTTCTCAAGAGCCATTTTTTTGTACATACCGTACATATAACCAACTTCACGACCACCAACACCTATATCACCGGCAGGAACGTCTGTTTGAGGACCTATGTGACGCCACAACTCAGTAACGAATGCTTGACAGAAGCGCATAACCTCCATATCAGATTTACCGCGAGGGCTGAAGTCAGAACCACCTTTACCTCCACCCATAGGAAGAGTAGTAAGAGAGTTTTTGAAAGTTTGCTCAAAAGCAAGGAATTTCAAAATTGAAAGGTTTACTGATGAGTGGAAACGGATACCACCTTTGTATGGACCAATAGCATTGTTATGTTGGATACGATATCCCATATTTGTTTGAACTTGACCTTTGTCATCAACCCAAGTAACTCTAAAAGTGAAAACTCTATCGGGTATGCAAAGTCTCTCAATCAAATTATATTTTTCAAACTCGGGGTGTTTGTTATACTCCTCTTCAATTGTCATTAATACCTCTTCAACAGCTTGATGATACTCAGGCTCGTTGGGAAAGCGTCTTTTCAAATCGCTTAAAACTTTCTTTACTTCCATTTTTATTAAAATTTAAATTGTACTTCAAATTAAACACAAACTTTAATTGTGTGGTTTTTTTAAGACCGATGCAAAGGTAATATACTAAAACTAATTTTTGCAACTTTTTTGAGTATTTTTTTGACAAAAGATGATTTTTTTACAAATCAACTAACAAAAAGTTTTTATTAATGCAAAAAATATACCTTTTTGTTACAATTAATATTCGTAAAATATACAACATCTATGCAATTAAATAAACGAGAAAATAGTTGTTAGCCGAGTAGGGACAGAGCATGCTCTGTCTGCAGTTGTTCGTTTTTAGTTGTACGGTGCTTCGCACCTTAGTTTTTAGCAAATAAAGGCTCTAACAACTACCCGCGAGGGCGGCGAAGCCGACAACTAACAACTAACAACTGATAGCTGAATTTAGCTGAATTTAAATTCCGATAAGTTGTCATACTCGCTCATATTTATTATCTTCGCACCATAAATAATAATAAAACAAAATGGTAAAAGTAAAAGTTATAAATAAAGGAAAGCATGCGTTGCCTGAGTATGGAACTTTGCATGCAGCAGGAATGGACGTAAGAGCAAATCTTTCAGAACCTGTAGTTTTAAAACCTATGGAGCGTACAATAATACCAACAGGATTATTTATTGAATTGCCCGAGGGATATGAAGCACAATTACGTCCACGTAGCGGATTGGCTATAAAAAAAGGTATTACATTGCTTAATACACCCGGAACTATTGATGCCGATTATCGTGGCGAAGTTGGCGTAATACTTATAAATCTTTCGCAAGTGGACTTTGTTGTTGAAGATGGCGAACGTATATGTCAAATGGTAGTTGCTCCATATACAAGAGTAGAGTGGGAAGAGACAGAGACTCTTGAAGATAGTGAGCGTGGTGCCGGAGGTTTTGGACATACCGGAGTAAAATAATGGTAAAAACCGGTCGTAGATACTCTTTTAATCTGATATTGTTGATGCTTTTAGTATCAACAACTATTTTGTGTGCATGTAAGCCAAAGCAAGAATTAGATGTTTCCGCTAAAACCCAATATCTATTGTTGGAATCAACAAGATTAGCAAATATGGGTAATCCCGATTCAACGGTAGTGGCATATGATATTTTAAATCGTATTCTTGAAATAAATCCTTCCGATGCTGATGCTCTCTTTCGTATAGCTCCATATAGTTATATGCTTGGCAAACAAGAGGAGTTTTATAATAATATTCTTATCTCTGCAAAATCTGACACTACTAATTATTATTACAATACCACAGCTGCAAATATAGCTATGGAGTTGGGCGATATTACAACAGCGGAGAAGATATATCGTATGTTGATAAGAAACAATCCTGACGATGAAAAATTATACGATACGTTGGCAAGGACATATCTTAGAATGGGAGAGATTGAAAAGGCATTAGCATGTTACGATACAATAGAGATAATGACCGATAACATTGAGTATGTGGCAATGACTAAGGCTAATATATATGCTCAAATTAAGGATATGCCAAAAATGCTTGCAGAATTAAAACGACTATCAGCAGCATATCCTGATAATATTGAGTATCTATTGCCTTTAGCTTCGGCATATTTAGAGGTTGATAGCTTAGATAAAAACAGGGAGATAATAAACAAGGTAAAAGCATTGGAGTCAAGTTGCCTTACATCATTGTCTGATGCCGAGTATTATGATAAAAAGGGCGATATGGACAGTCTGAGAATATCGGTCTTTAATGCGTTGGAGTGTCCTGATATTGATTTGATGACAAAAGAGTCTTTAATAAGAGACTTTTTAAACTTTATACTAAAAAAAGATAATGATTATAAATCATTAGAGCGAGCAGATACTCTATTTTTATATCTTACCGAAGCATATCCTCGTGAAGTATCAATTAAAAATTTCTATGCCGATATGTTGGTGATGCAATCAAAATTTGCCGAAGCGGCAGAGCAATATCAAGCATCATTATATGTTGAGCCTTCTGATATTGATATTCATAGACGATTGATAGGAGTGTTGTATGAAAGTGGTAATTATAAGCAGATGAACAAGGCAATTGAAGATGCTCAACAGTATGTCGATTCTACGTTTATATTGGAAGCTGCATCATATTACCATTTTTCAAAACAGACGGATAAAGCAAAAGAATATCTACAAGAGGCTATTGATAAGTATAAATCGTCTCCAATATTTCTGTCCGATTTATATACATTAATGGGCGATATATATTATCGTGAAGGAGATGCAGATAATTCATTTAAATATTATAATTTGGCGATAAAAAGTAATCCTGTAAATATAGAAGCTCTTAATAATTATGCATACCATCTATCTGAATATGGTGGCGATTTGGACAAGGCAGAGCAGATGAGCGCAAAAACAATATCGGCAAAACCAAATGATCCAACATATCTTGATACCTATGGGTGGATATTCTTTAAAAAGGGTAACTATTTATTTGCTGAGTTATATATAAAAAAATCGCTTGAAAATGGCGGAGATAAAAATAGCGAAGTTCTTGAACACTATGGCGATGTATTATTTAAACAAGGAGATATTGAAGAGGCATTGAAGTATTGGGAGAGAGCATTGGCAATTGATAAAAACAATGCCAAACTGAAAAATAAGATAGAGAATAAAACATACATTGATTAATATAAATATGAGAAAGTGTCAGATAATATTAATCTCAATTGTTTCATTATTGATTATAGCTGTATCATCTTGTAAGACAACCGATACTCTTGCAACGCGAGAAACAGAGGTAGAGAAAAAACAAAAATCAGAATTCTTTCAGAAAATTATGGTGCAATACCCTCAATTTTCAACAATGAGTTCAAAGTGCAATGTCTCTATCGCAAGTATCTCGTCAAAAGCTCAGATAAAGATGATAAAAGGGGAGTATATACAAATATCCTTACAACCTATTTTGGGAATAGAGATGTTGCGAATTATGCTTACCCAAGATACTCTTTATGTAGTTGATAAAATAAACTCGCAGGTGGCAATAGAACCTCTTTCGTCAATAACAGAGACTCTGTCTGCAAACGGAGGAATTAGTGAAGTTCAAAATATGATATTGGGATTACCATTTGCATTAGGTAAGAATATAACAGTATCTGATTACAATGAATTTGAATGGAGCTACCAACAAGAGGGAGTAAAGATGAAGAGCGATGTAGTACAAAAAATATCATCAATATTTTCTTATGATGTAAATGCACATCTATTGTCAACTGTTATTGAGTATGATTATTTACCAGCAGTAGAGTGTCAATATTCTGAATATAAAAAAGACGAAAATGGTATTGAACGACCTTCGGTACTTACATTACAATCAAGAACTTCAAAATTCCCCATAAACGAAACCATAAAAATAACCAACTTTGCCCCGGAGTGGGATAAGAAAGTGGT
Source organism: Bacteroidales bacterium (assembly GCA_017935575.1). Taxonomy (GTDB): domain Bacteria; phylum Bacteroidota; class Bacteroidia; order Bacteroidales; family G3-4614; genus Caccoplasma_A. The sequence continues at coordinate 24,599 of JAGBHI010000050.1, forward strand.
TAAAGATACAAAAATATCATCACGATATAAGCGAGTAACGCTTAAAGGATTATTAGAGCAATATATGTAAAATGATAAAGAAAGTAGTTCTCATATTTCTATCTGTTTTGATTTTTTTGCCGGTATCTCCTGCACAATCATCAAAAGTCTCTTCTTTGCAGAAACAGCAAAAAGAGGCTCAGCAAAAGGTTGCTACCACTAATAAAAAATTAAAAGAGGCTCAAAAGAAGGCAAAAAAATCATTGAATGAATTAAATGTTATCACAGCCGAAATAAAGGCACAACGTAAGACGATAGGAAAATTAAATAACGAAATAGAACGATTACGTAGAGAGGAGAAGGCATTGACCAGAAAAATTAATCTTCTTGAACAAGACCTTCAAAATAAAAAACAGGACTATGCAAAATCAATGCAAAGTCTCTATCGTAAAAATTCGGGATACGACCTATTTGTCTTCTTATTCTCGGCAAACTCATTTAGTCAAACTATACGACGAGTAAGATATTTAAAGGAGTTTTCGTCATGGAGAAAACATCAGGCTCAATTGATAATGGAGCAACAAGATGAGTTAAATAAAAAACGAAAAGAGTTGCAAGATCTTCGTGCCGATAAAAACAGTACAGTAAAAAAACATACGGCAGAACAAGAAAAGCTAAAACAAAAGGAGAGCAAGCAGCGAACTGTAGTAAACAATGCCAAAAAGAACGAAAAAGCATTATTGAAGGAGTTGGAGAGACAGAAAAAAGAGGCTGCTGAGTTAAATCGTCAGATTGAGAAGTTGATAGCAGAAGAGGCTCGTAAGTCAAACAGTAAGTCAGAAGGAGCTAAATCTGATGCCTACGGTGGATATAAGATGACAAAAGATGAGCAGGAATTGGCTGCAAGTTTTGCTCAAAATAAAGGTAAATTGCCAATGCCACTATCGGGTAAATATATGATTGTAGGTCATTTTGGAAAGCAACAACACCAAGAACTTAAATATGTACAGGTAAACAATAGTGGAATAGTAATTAAAACGGTTCCCGGAACAGTTGCCCGTTCGGTATTTGATGGAGTTGTAACAAAAATCTTTGTATTGCCCGGCTATAATAGTTCAGTAATAGTACGTCATGGTAACTATTTGACTATATACTCTAATCTTAAAGAGGTGCATGTTAAAACAGGCGATAAGGTTAAAACACGCCAATCAATAGGAAAGATATACTCTGATCCGGAAGACGATAATACAACACTATTGCACTTCCAGCTATGGAAAGAGACAACAAAACTTAATCCCGAATTGTGGTTGGGAGAGTAATTTGCAGAGTCTGTTATGGAAAAAAGTAGAATAGAAATAACACGCTATACGCCCAATAGAGCACAAGAGTGGGATAATACTGTTGAAGAATCGCGTAACGGTACGTTTTTGATAAAGCGTAGCTACCTTGATTATCATTCAGACCGTTTTGTTGATCATTCGCTCATTTTTGAAATGGACGGAGCTATAATAGCATTGTTGCCTGCTAACGAGGAGGGGACAACGCTCTATTCGCATCAAGGTCTTACCTATGGTGGATTAATTATGACATCTCGCTGTAAAGGATTAGTTGTACTTCATATATTTGATCTTGTTAAACAATATATGCAGGAGCAAGGCTACAAAGAACTAATATACAAACCAATTCCTCATATATATCATAAAAGACCTGCAGAAGAAGACATATATGCACTGTTCCGTAATGGAGCTAAGGTTGAATATTGCGGAATATCATCAACTATAAGTCTTGCCGAAGAAGTTCAATTTTCTTCGTTACGAAGTAGAGGTGTAAAAAAGGCTCTAACAAACGGATTAACAGTAAAAGAGGAGGCTGATTTTGTAAAGTTTTGGGATATTCTGAAAGAGAATTTAAATCAACGACATTCAGTAAATCCTGTACATTCTTTAGACGAAATAGAACTGCTTAAAGAACGTTTTCCTGAAAATATACATCTTTATGTAGCCTATAAAAATAGTGAATTGGTAGCAGGAGTTGTAATGTACAAAACTTCTGTTTGTGTTCATTCACAATATATAGCCTCTTCTCCAATCGGTCGAGAGTTTGGAGCGCTTGATTTGGTATTCTCATATCTTATAAAAGAGAGGTACAAAGATGTAAAATATTTTGACTTTGGAATATCGACTGAAAATGGAGGTTTACATCTAAACGAGGGACTGCTCTCTCAAAAAGAGGGATTTGGAGCATCAGCAACCGTCTATCCTATTTATAAGTTGACAATATAATATGGGGCAAGAAAAGAGCATATATCAAAAAATCATCGGGGCCACAGCTCTATTTGGAGGAGTGCAGGTGATAAATATGCTCTGTTCTCTTATGCGAAATAAAGTCATTGCGGTATTGCTCGGAGCAGAGGGTGTTGGAGTTATAGGACTCTTTAATGGCGCAATAGAGATGGTCTCGTCTCTTACAGGAATGGGACTTCGTCAAAGCAGCGTTCGAGATGTCTCTGCTTCAAAAACAGCCGAAGCCTTTAAACGCATTGTAGCAATAGTTCGTAAGCTCTCCCTTTTGGTAGGTTTGCTTGGTTCAATGGTGTTCATTGGAGCAGCCCCACTATTGAGCCGTTTTACATTCGGAAGCGAAGAGTATCTGTGGGGTTTTGTAATATTATCAGCATCATTGCTTTTTAATGCACTATCCTCTGGAGAGCAAGCAATATTACAAGGTTCGGGCAGGCTTAAAATATTTGCACGTTCAACCGTAGCAGGTAGTGTAGCATCTCTGTTGGTGTCAATACCGCTCTACTATATATGGCGAATGGCAGGTATAGTACCATCGCTATTGCTCGCATCGTTTTTTACATTTCTGTTTAACTATATAGCGTCTCGTAAAAGTAAAGTACAATCACAAAAAATATCAGCAAAAGAGGCAATAAAAGAGGGAACTCCCATGCTTAAATTGGGAATATATATGACCATTAGCGGATTTATGACAACCCTCTTGAACTATATATTTATTGCATGGCTTAATCGTTATAGCTCTACTGCAGAGGTAGGCTATTATCAGGCAGGATTTACTCTTGTAACCCGATATGTTGGGCTTATATTTGCTGCAATGGCAACAGAATATTATCCTCGTTTGTCCTCGGTACAAAACGATAATAAGGCGGTGTCTCTTCAGGTATCACGCCAAATAGAGAGCTCTTTGTTGATGTTATTGCCAATTATTGCACTCTTTTTGATTTTCCAAGAGTGGATAATTACGCTATTGTATGCATCGCAATTTGCGGTTGTAACAGATTATGCAGGATGGGCAATGCCGGGAGTGCTGTTTAAAGCAATATCATGGTCGTTAGGTTTTATACTATTGGCAAAAGGCGAAGGAAAACTCTTTTTGATAACTGAATTAATATCCGATGTAACATCACTTGCAATAAATGTTTTTCTATACCACTATTGGGGGTTGGAGGGATTAGGTCTTGCATACACCATAAATTTTGCCATATACACAACATATATGTGGATTATATGCAAAAGAAGATATGGATTTGCTCCAGAAAAAGCACTCTATCTTATATTGCTGATTACATTTGTCATAATATATTTGCAGGCAATAGTTATAAACGGCGAAATCTCAAAATATATAATACCGTCATTACTTGCGTTTGTGGCTATACTATTCTCTTTGATAACACTGCGAAAAAGATTGATAAATAAATAAGGTTCCTATACACACTTAGTTATCCTGTGTATCCTAATTTAATATCGCTTCTAATAAAATAACCTTATGGGTTAAAAGGTAACTAATAATTAAAGTTATCAACAATTATTTTAAATTTCTCGGTTTATATAAAATTATTATATAAAAAATCATTATATTTGCTTTCGTATGCCTTATAAAATGATATAGGCTGTAATTGTTTGAATATAAGTAAAATAAATAAAAAATAAGAATTATGAAATTTGTAGTATCAAGTTCATCGCTATTGTTTCATTTGCAAGCGGTGGGAAGAGTAATCAGTTCAAAGAACACAATCTCAATTTTAGAGAACTTCTTGTTTAATTTATCAGGAGATAAATTGACAGTAACAGCATCTGACCAAGAGACAACAATGACAACTTCAATTGAGGTTCAAGAGTCGGAGGGAAGTGGTTTGTTTGCAGTATCGGCAAAGATGTTGTTAGACTCTTTAAAAGAGCTTCCTGACCAACCATTGACTTTTGTAATAAACGATGATAATCTTGAAATTTATCTATACTTCCAAAACGGTAAGTTCAATTTCATTGGAATAAACGGAAGTGAGTATCCTCAAAGAGCAGCACTAAGCGATACAGCAAAAACTCTTTCAATGGGTTCAGACTCTCTTTTAAAAGGTATAAACAATACTGCATTTGCTCTTGCCGATAACGATTTACGTCCTGTAATGAGCGGTATCTATTTTGATGTTCACCCCGAGTACATAGTATTTGTTGCATCAGATAGTCAAAAATTGGCATGCTTCAAAAACATGTCAGTAAAAACAGGTTTGCAAACATCATTCATTTTACCTCGCAAACCGGCTGCTCTGCTAAAAAATATTTTAGCAAAAGAGAGTGGTGATGTAACAATAACATTTGACGAAAAAAATGCATGTTTTACACTTGAGAACTTTGTTCTTAATTGTCGTTTGATAGAGGGTAACTATCCTAAATATGCATCGGTAATCCCTCAAAACAATCCAAGTCAATTAATAATTGACCGCTCGGTATTTACAACAGCATTGCGTCGTGTATCAGTATTCTCTGACCAAGCAAGCAGTTTGGTTAAATTGCAACTATCTCCCGATAAACTTGTAGTATCAGCACGTAATATCTCATTCTCAACATCGGCAGAGGAGAGTGTTGCTTGCAGTTATACAGGCGATACAATGAATATTGGTTTTAGCGCAAACTATTTGATTGAGGTGTTGAACAATATGTCATCACAAGAGGTTTCAATACAATTATCAGACCCCTCTCGTGCAGGAGTTATAGTACCAATGCAAAACGAAGAGGAGGAAGATTTGTTGGTATTGTTGATGCCTATTATGTTAGGTGATTTTTAATAGGGTAATGAAACTCAATATAAAAAATCCGATAGTCTTTTTTGATTTGGAGTCAACAGGCTTGAATGTTGCTACCGACCGAATAATTGAAATAAGTTATCTGAAGGTATGGCCAAACGGTAAAGAGGAGGTGAAAACTCGTCGTATAAATCCCGAAATGCCTATACCGGCAAGTAGTATAGCAGTTCATGGGATAACTGATGCCGATGTTGCTGAGTGTCCCACATTCAAAGAGGTTGCAAAAACAATAGCGTCAGAGTTGAAAGGTTGCGACCTTGCTGGTTACAACTCAAGCCGATTTGATATACCTCTGTTGGTAGAGGAGATGCTGAGAGCAGGAGTTGAGTTTGATGTGTCGCGCAGAAAGATGATAGATGTTCAGGCTATTTTCCATAAAATGGAGCAAAGGACACTATCGGCTGCATATCGTTTCTATTGCGATAAGGACTTAGAAAATGCACATTCTGCAGAGGCAGATGCACAAGCAACATACGAGGTATTGCAATCGCAATTAGACCGTTACCCATCATTACCCAATGATATGGGAGCTTTGGCTGAATTTACATCATATAATAACAATATTGACCTCGCCGGACGAATAATAAAAGACGAACAAGGCAGGGCAGTATTCAATTTCGGTAAACATAAAGGGAAATTGGTTTTTGATGTATTTGCAACAGATTTCGGTTTTTACGATTGGGTTCAAAAAGGAGAATTTACTCTGAATACAAAAAAGGTACTAACTGAGTTATATATGGAGTACCAACTTAAAAAACGAGGCTTGTAATGTTGAAAGGTAAACATATAATATTAGGAATAACAGGTAGTATAGCAGCATATAAAGCGGCATATCTTACTCGTTTGTTAATAAAAAAAGGAGCAGAGGTTCAAATAGTAATAACACCTGCAGGAAAAGAGTTTATTACACCTGTAACACTATCTGCTTTAACAGGCAAACCTGTTGTATCCGAGTTTTTTACAGCCAATAGTGGAGAGTGGCATAGTCATGTTGATTTAGGACTATGGGCTGATGCAATGATAGTTGCTCCCGCAACAGCATCAACAATAGCTAAGATGGCAAACGGCGTAGCAGATAATATGTTGATAACAACATACTTGTCGGCAAAAGCACCTGTATTTGTTGCTCCTGCAATGGATTTGGATATGTATAAACACCCATCGACACAAGCAAATCTCAAAAAATTACAATCATACGGAAATTATATAATTGAACCTGCATCAGGGTTTCTTGCAAGCGGACTTGAAGGCAAAGGACGTATGGAGGAGCCCGAAAAGATAGTTGAATATTTAGAGCAATTCTTTTCAAAAGGTGCCCTGTTTGCAGGAAAGCGAGTGATGGTAACTGCAGGACCAACATATGAGAAAATTGACCCTGTTCGTTTTATAGGCAACTACTCATCGGGCAAAATGGGTTATGCAATAGCCGAAGCATTTGCATCGCAAGGAGCAGAAGTAACATTAATATCAGGTCCTGTAAACCTATCGTGTAGTTCAGCAATAGAGAGAATTGATGTAAAATCGGCAAAAGAGATGTGCGCTGTAGCTATGAGTAAGTTTGAAACTTCCGATATAGCAATAATGTGTGCGGCAGTGGCTGATTATGCACCAAAAGAGTATTCAACTTCAAAGATAAAACGACATGGAGAGATGACGGTTGAGTTAGTACCTAATCCCGATATAGCCGCAACTCTTGGAGCTGTAAAAAAAGAAAATCAGATATTGGCAGGTTTTGCACTTGAAAGCGACGATGAAGAGTCAAATGCAACACTAAAGTTGCAAAAGAAGAATCTTGATTTTATCGTATTAAATTCACTCGCTGATAAAGGAGCATGCTTTGGTTATGATACAAATAAAATAACCATCATCTCTAAAAATGGAGAAAAGGAGAGCTATCCGTTAAAAAATAAAAAAGAGGTAGCTCAAGATATTGTAGCCTACACATTAAAATTAAAAAAATAATATATGCGTAATATTCTGTTGTTTATATTATTGTTTAGTGTAGTAGCTCTTAATGCTCAAGAATTGAATTGTAAAGTAACAATCAATTCAGATAAGATTGAGAGTGCCGATACCGAATTGTATAATACACTCCAACAATCAATAACAGAGTATATGAATGACCGTAAATGGAGTAATGCGCAAATAGCGGTTAATGAACGAATAGAGTGTACAATATATATAACTGTAAATTCAGTGGAAGATATTCGTTATAATTGCGATATACAGATACAAGCAAGCCGTCCTGTCTATAACAGTAATTATACAACAACAACATTTAATTTTAAAGATACTGAGTGTAGCTTTACCTATCAAGAGTATGAGCCATTGGTGTATAATGAAAATATCTTTGAAAACAATCTTACCTGCATACTAAATTTTTATGCAAATATCATACTTGGAATAGACTTTGATACCTTTTCTCTTAAAGGAGGAGAGCTCTTTTTTGACCAAGCAGAGAAGTTTGCGATGATGGGGCAAAGTTCGCAAGAAGCCGGTTGGGAAGCATTTGGAAGTACCCGTAATAGAGCAGCGATATTGGCAGCGTTTACTGAAGAGAGAATGTCGCCATACCGGGAACTACTCTATAATTACCACCGAAAAGGTCTTGACGAGATGTCTGTGTCAGTAGATAAAGGTCGTAAAGTCATAACAGAAGCTATAAAAAACAATCTTACAGCAGTATATGATATTAACTCAATGTCTGTAATAATGCCTATGTTTAGCGACTCAAAACTTGATGAATTAGTAAATATATATTCAGAAGCTCCACAAACCGAGCGAGAAGAGGTGTATAAAATATTATCAGACTTCTATCCTACAGAAGAGCAACGTCTATCAAAAATCAAAAAAGGGAAAGAGACCCCATAATAGATTATGCTAAAAAAACTAACAATAAAAAACTATATACTTATTGACTCATTAACTATTGAGTTTAATAAAGGATTGTCGGTAATAACAGGTGAAACAGGAGCCGGAAAATCAATATTGGTAGGAGCTTTGTCGTTGTTGGCAGGAGCAAAACCTGATGTAAAAAACATATCAGCAGGAGCAACAAAAAGTGTAATAGAGGGAACTTTTGATATATCAAATCTCTCTCTTAAAGAGAAGTTTGAGGAGAATGATATTGATTACGATGCCGAAACAATAATAAGAAGAGAAATTAACGAAAACGGCAAATCACGTGCATTTATAAATGATACACCGGTATCTGTTGCAATATTAAAAGAGATTGCAAAATATATAATAGAAATACACTCTCAACATCAAAATCTGTTATTGGCAGATAATACATTTCAGTTAGATGTTATTGATATGTATTCCGGAAATTCCAATATATTATCAGAATATAAGAGCTTATATAATACATTAAACCAGAAAGAGAAAGAGTTAAAACAGTTAATATCGGCTCAGCAACAAGCAAAACAAGAAGAAGAGTATCTTAAATATGTATTCTCTCAGTTGTCAGAAGCAGCATTAAAAGAGAATGAAGATACTGAGTTAGAGGAGGAGCAAAACCAACTTACATACGCTGAAGAGATAAAAGAGTCGCTATATAAATCATCGTCATTGTTTGACGAAGAGAATGGCGTAATATCAAATCTCTCTACAATTTTATCAGAATTACGAAACGTTGAGAAGAAGATAAAAACAGGAGATCTCCTTTCCCGAATGGAGAGTTTATATATTGAAGCAAAAGATATAGCATCTGAAGTATATTCTCGAGCCGAGAGTACAATCTATGACCCACAAAGATTATCTGAAGTTGAAGAACGATTATCTCTAATATATAATTTGCAAAAACGATATTCAAAATCAGATGTTGCATCTCTTTTGCAATACAAACAAGAGATAGAGACAAAACTACATTCTGTTGAGGGGGTTGAAGAGGATATAGCCAATCTTACACAAGAGATTGATACTCTAAAAAAAGAACTTTCAGCAGTAGCAAACAAATTGACTAATGCGCGAAAGAGTGGAGGGGATACATTCTCAAAAACTCTCACAAATATGGCGCAACCCTTATCATTGCCCAATCTTAATTTTAAAGTGGAGTGGGAGCAAGAAGAGGAACTTACTGAAAACGGAGCCGAGCGAGCATTGTTTACCTTTTCTGCCAATAAGAATATGCCTTTGACTCCTTTGTCAAAAAGTGCATCAGGAGGAGAGATATCAAGACTTATGTTATGTGTAAAGGCTTTGGTGGCAGATGTGCGGGCAATGCCTATTATGCTTTTTGACGAAGTTGATTCGGGAATTTCAGGTGAGACAGCCGGAAAGGTTGCGACAATAATGGCGCAGATGGCTCAAGAACGTCAAATAATAGTAATAACACACCTTCCACAAGTAGCAGCAAAAGGATTATGGCACTATAACATATATAAAGAGGATAGTGAGAATAAAACGGTTGCGTATATAAAACAATTATCAGATAAAGAGAGGGTGGCTGAGGTTGCCAGAATGATGAGCAGTGATAAACCAACCGATGCTGCATTAAATTTGGCATCAGAGCTATTAAATATAAAGATATAAGCATATATGATAAAGAGCAGTGATATGATATTCGGCATTAGAGCCGTAGCAGAAGCGATATCAGCAGGTAAAGAGATTGATAAGATATTAATTCGTAAAGATCTTTCAGGAGAGTTGGCGGTAGAGTTGTTTGAAATGTTGCGAGGAAGCAATATTGTAGTACAACGAGTACCACAGGAAAAATTAAACTCTATCACACGTAAAAATCATCAAGGAGTAATAGCATTTATCTCCCCAATAAATTATCAGCCAATAGAGGAGATTGTTGCATCGTTATATGAGCAAGGGAAAATCCCCTTTATATTGGTACTTGATCACTTGACAGATGTCCGAAATTTTGGAGCAATAGCGCGTACAGCTGAGTGTGCGGGCGTAGATGCAATAATAATACCATCTAAAGGTAGTGTATCAGTAACAGCAGATGCTGTAAAGACATCGGCAGGAGCCTTAATGAATATTCCTGTATGCCGAGTACAATCGTTATATAACTGTGTAAAGTATCTAAAAGATTGTGGATTACAGGTAATGGGCGCATCTGAAAAATCAACTACTAACTATACTGATGCCGATATGACAACTCCTTTGGCATTGGTAATGGGGGCAGAAGATAAAGGAATATCAACAGAGATACTATCGCTAACCGATACAACAGTGTCTCTCCCACAATATGGAAAAATAGCTTCATTAAACGTGTCAGTTGCTGCAGGAGTAATGATATATGAAGTATTGCGTCAACGCAAATAGAATTTAAGAACCTGGTAAAAAGGAATAAAGTCATAAAAAACATATTAAAATTTTTTTTTAATCTAAATAATACATACATTTGTAAATAAATAATATATAATGGATTACAAGGCATTGTCTTAAAAGGCAAGTGTCTTGAATGTTTTTTGATAAAGAAACAACTAAACACAAAATAATTATGAAAAAAATTTATCTATCGTTGATTTGTGTAGTAATATCGCTATTTAGTGGAATTGCGAAAGCAGAATTAATCGCTGATATGGCGTGGTACACAATTCAAAGCAGTGACGGTAAGTATGTAACAAACGGAGCCTCAGCAACCGACGGAACATACATTACATTAACAACCGATGCTTCTGACGAAGGAATCAATTGGGTATTTACAAAAGTAGATGACACAATGTGGATTATAAGTTCAGGAGTAGTTGGTCAAGCATGGGATTGCGGAGGTTCTCCTGTTGGACAACTTTTACAATGGTCAAAAAGTGCAACAAATCAAAACCAATGGTTTTTTGTAAATGCAGTATCAGGGAAAGCAAATACCTATACATTTGTGCCCTATAATGCACAGGGTAGAGCATACGCATCAACTTCGTCAAATACAATGCAACCATTGTATATTGATAGCTCAGATGCTTCACAACAATTTACAGTAACATTTGTAAAAGAGGTAGTTCCTGCATATTGGGAGAATGAAACAATTTTCCAAGAAAATAAAGAGGAAGGACACGCAACCTATATTCCATACCCCTCACGTTCTCAAATGGAGGCTGATCAATATTACAAAACTCCATGGACAACCCCTGAATCAGATTACTATATGTCGTTGAACGGGACATGGAAATTCAATCTTGTAGATGAGCCATCGGAGCGTCCAATGGATTTTTATGCTGAAAACTTTGATGTATCATCATGGGACGATCTACCTGTACCATCAAATTGGGAGATGTACGGATATGATAAACCTATATATTGTAATGTTGAGTATCCCCATGCAAACAATCCACCATATATACAACGTCGTTCAGGATATGACGGTTACGGAGTAAATCCTGTAGGTTCATACCGTAGAACATTTACGCTACCTGAGAATTGGGGCGACAAACAAGTGTTTGTAATGTTCGGAGGTATATATAGTGCTGCATACGTTTGGGTAAATGGCAAATATGTTGGATATACCCAAGGAGCAAATAACGATCATGAGTTTGATATAACTGACAAATTGGTATCGGGCGAGAACTCAATATCAGTACAAGTATTCCGTTGGAGTGACGGAAGTTATTTGGAGTGTCAAGATATGTTCCGTATGAGTGGAATATATCGCGATGTATATCTATTTGCAACACCAAAAACATATGTGCGAGACCACTATATAACATCACAGTTATCATCAAGTAGCAACTACACATCAGGAACATTTAAAGTTGAGGCTTGGATAAATAACCGAGCTGAAACAGCCCAAACAGTGAAAGCAAATGTAGAGTTGTTAAATCCTGCAGGAGAATCGGTATATACATCAGCAGATCAAACTATAAGCAATCTTGCAAGTGGAGCAGAGCAAAAATTGACATTCTCTACATCACTTTCAAATCTTTTGCCATGGACAGCAGAAACACCCAATCTTTATACAGCAATAATCACATTAAAAGATTCACGAGGTAGAACAACAGAGGTGTTCTCAACAAAATATGGATTCCGCCATATTGAGATGAAAAATATGTTGGTCTATATTAATGGAGAAAGAGTTGTATTTAAAGGAGCAAACCGTCATGACACACACCCACGTTACGGACGTGCTGTAACAACCGAGAGCATGGTGCAAGATGTTGTAATGTTCAAACAAAACAACCTTAACATTATACGTACAGCACACTATCCAAATGCAGCTAAGATGTATGCAATGTTTGACTATTACGGACTATATACAATGGACGAAGCAGACATTGAATGTCACGCAAACACAGCAATTAGCAATTGGTCATCATGGGCACCGGCATTTGCTGACCGTGCAAGACGTATGGCACAACGCGACCGTAACCACCCGGCTGTAATATTCTGGTCGTTGGGTAATGAGAGTGGAGATGGAGCAAACTTCCAAAACGCGTACGATGCAGTACGAGAGTTAGATGATCGTATGATACACTACGAAGGACAAGGTAGTTGGACACACACCGATATGACCTCAAATATGTATCCCACGCTATCAATTCTTCAAAGTAACAATGATGCCAATGATAGTCGTCCACACTTTGTTTGTGAGTATGCACACGCAATGGGAAATGCAATAGGAAACCTAAAAGAGTATTGGGATATAATGGAAGATAGTCGTCGTATAATTGGTGGCTGTATCTGGGACTGGGTTGACCAATCAATCTATAATCCGGCAGATCTTGTGGCAGGAGTGGAAAATCCTCGACTATATACAGGATATGACTTCCCCGGACCTCACCAAGGAAACTTCTGTTCAAATGGTATATTAACATCATCAAGAGCTGAGAGTCCTAAGTTGAATGAGGTTAAAAAAGTATATCAATACATTAAGATAACAAACTTCAATTCATCAACAAAGAATGTACAGATACAAAATAAATATGATTTTATATCTCTCAGCGAATTTGATGTAATATGGGAAGTTTTACAAGACGGAAAAGTTGTTGAAACAGGAAATACATCAATATCATTACAACCAAACGCAACAGGAACACTTAATATCCCATATACAACCACAATAACATCAGCGTCAGAGTTCTTGTTGAATGTTAAGTTTGCCTTGAAAAATGATGTTGTTTGGTCAGAGGCAGGAAGAGTAATGGCGCAAGAGCAATTCTCAATAACCTCACAATTGACATTACCTGAAATTGATGTAAATAGCGAAGAGTCAACTCTTACTGTAGATAACGGAGATAGTGAATTGACAATAGAAGGAGCAAACCTTGTTGCAGTATTTGATAAAACAACATCAGTATTAAAGAGCCTAAATTTGATGGGCAGAGACGTGATTTACAATAACAAGGGATTTGAGTTCAGTTTCTATCGATACATTGAAAACGATAAATACACTGATGGTGGATATCATCAAAGTGGTTCGTTAAATTATAGTGCGGCAAGTAATGGAAAAACAGTAACAGTAACAGCTCAACGCGAAGTAACATCAAAAGTAGTTTATACTATAGTATATACATTCTATGCAAACGGAATAATGGATATGGACGTAACTTTCTCTCCACAAACAGATGCTTTGCGTCGTATGGGATTAGTTTGTTCAATAATGCCCGGATTAGAGAATGTTGAGTATTATGGACGTGGACCATGGGAAAACTATTGCGACCGTAAAACAGGATCATATCTTGGTGTTTACAAAAACACAGTAACAGGATTTGAAGAGAAATATGTTAAACCTCAATCAATGGGTAACCGCGAAGATATACGTTGGGTAGCCTTCACTGATGAAACAGGTGGTGGTATAAAAATCACAACAGAAGGTCAAGTAAATATGACAGCTCTTCATAATACAGACCAAGAGTATGTAGCATTAAACCACTGGTGGGAGATAGACAATATACGTCGCGACGAAATAATCCTTTCATTGGATTGGATGCAACGTGGAGTAGGAAACGGAAGTTGTAATGCAGTACAAACAATAAGCCAATATTGTATTCCATATGCAACCAAGAGCTATAAATTACGTTTTGAAAACTATGGAGGTAAACCCGATACAGGCGGATATTGCTATCCCGAAGTAGAAAAATCTGAAGATGCCTATATAACTGAATTTATTGTAGATGGAGGAGTATCTGGAAATATTAGTTACAGAGCAACCGAAGCTCCATTGAATGCATATCGCAACTATTCATCGGTAGTAACACACGTAGCAGACAAATGGTTAAAAGTATCAGTAAAAGCAACTGAGGCAATGGCAGATAACTATGTTGCAATCTTTATGGATAAAAACAAAGACTTAGAGTTTACAGCAGATGAGATGTTATTGTATAACGATGATGCTACCTCTTATGAAGCATATATATATACAACCAAATATAATTTGGATACATATCGCATAAGAGTGATAACCGATAAAAAAGTAGCAGGTGTGAGTCCGATTGATCATATATGTTCAGGTATATTAAACGGAGAAGTTCACGACTTTAAGTTAAAACTAATTGACGCTCCTGAACCAGTAGCAGATCCAACATATTGTACACCATCAGGTTCAATGCACTCACAAGGTAAAGCATATGTAAAAGCAATAAGCACAACAGGAGCAAAAGAGAATATATCATATTCAAAAACATCAACACCTAATAACGTATATCAAGTATTAACAGATACAATAGTAGTAGCTCCAGGTCAAACATTTACACTAACAGCAAATGCAAATGATTTGGGTAGTAGAGGCTCTGTAATGCAAGATTTACGTTACAATGTAGCTGCATTATATGCCGATTTTGCCGCAACAGGTTCACTATTACAATTGGGAACATGGGGCGATTTAAGCTCAAGTGCAAGTTTTGCCGGAAACGTTATAGCAAACTACGATAAGGTAATCAATATCTCAAAAGAAATAACAGTACCAACAGATGCACCGGCCGCAACAACGGTATTACGTTTGGCATACAATAATGCATGGAACTCATATCCCGGAGCATGTAGCTCAATTATGGAGGGAATGGTATATGATATACCCGTAAGAGTTGAAGTTGTTGAAACAGGAGTGGAAGAGGAAGAGTTTGACGCGTCACAAGTGTCAATCTATCCTAACCCTGCAACAGACTATGTAGTATGTAGTGGAATACCTGCAGGAAGCACAATAAGCATTATCTCAATGAGTGGTGCAGTAGTGGCAAATGCAACAGCATATAACACAACAGCAACCATTAATACTCAAAACCTAATAAACGGACTATACATAGTACGTATATATGGTAGCGAAGGAACAATTTACACAGGTAAGTTGATAGTTCGCTAAAAAACGGTGATAAATATAATTTGAGAGGAGAGAGGCGAAAGTCTCTCTCCTCTTGTTTTTGAATAAATTTAGATCTAATTTAAACAAAGCCCCAATACGATTGTTATATAATTACAAAAGTTATCCTCTTTCTTGTTTTTGATATATTTCAAGTAGTATGGTCGGCTCGTGAGAGTCGACTCTATTTTTATACCCTCTTAGTTTCTAAAATTAAAACCTTTGTTTAACTTTGTATCAGAAACAGAGAGGTATGCCAAATATAAATACTGCAAGCGAAAAAATATTGCACACTATTAAACGATATTATTCAAAAGGAGTACGCAGGGTAACAAAGCGTCGTGGATTTGGCGTGCACTCACCCTTTGTCTTTAACTTTATAATAAGAGTAATTGAAGAGAAGGCGCAATACTATTCATATTCTGCCATAGAGGCGCAATATTTTAAAGTAAAAAAAGCATTAACTTCAAAGTCGCCGATAAAGTTGCACCCTCTAAAATTTTCAAAATTGATATTCAGGGTGGCAAATAGATTAAAACCAACTACCGTGTTGGAGTGTGGAACGGCATATGGCGTATCAACAATTGCATTATCGCTTTCAAAAAACAATATACAACTAACCACCATAGAACCCAATGCCGAGATAGCGAGGTGGGTTGATGGGGCAATAGTTAAGGATTATACAATGGCGTTAAAGCAATACTATTCTTCAAATAGTGTTCCGGATCTTATATATATACGTATTCAAGAAAAATCATCTGACTATAAAGCAATATATGGTGCTATAACTCCATATATAAAAGAGAATTCTGCAATAATTGTTGCAGGAATACGAACAACAAAAGAGAACTATTCACTATTTAAAGAGTTTTCTGCCAATCCGATAATAAAAGTAACTATAGATCTTTACGATACAGCAATATTGGTGGCATCACCAAAGTTAAACAAACAACAATTTAAAGTTTCATTCTGATAAAACCATGAAGATATATACAAAAGGAGGTGATAAAGGTAACACTTCGTTGGTAGGGGGTACAAGAGTGCCAAAACATTGTTTAAGACTTGAGGCATACGGAACAATAGATGAACTCAATGCTTTTATAGGCGATTTATTAACTGATTTAAAGAGCAAGCCTGATATTGAATTGTTAAGTAAAGTGCAAAATTGGCTATTTAATGCCGGTTCAATATTGGCGTGTGAAGATAACATGGTTGAAAAAATGCCTGCTATAACCATGCAGCATATTGAGCAACTTGAACACCGTATTGACGAAATAGAGGTAGAACTCCCCAAACACAATAAATTTATACTACCAAGAGGCGTTTCGTCAGCAACAAAATCACATATCTGTCGTACAGTCGCACGTCGTGCTGAGAGGTGTATATATGCCTTAAAATCAGAAGAAAAAGTTTGCGAAAAAGTGCTTATGTTTATAAACAGATTATCAGACTATCTCTTTGTTTTATCACGCTATTGTAATTTTATTGAAAAAAATGAAGAATTTTTTTGGGATAATCATTGCTAAATAGAAAATTTTTCCTATTTTCGCGCCCGATTTAAAGAGAAATATTAAATAATTTAAAAATCGGAGCTGTGTTTTGCTTTAAAAAAGCATAAGAAATTCCTTTCCACAGTTGAATGATTTACTAAAAAACGGAAAATATTATGTATTGGACATTAGAATTGGCTTCTAAATTGGAAGATGCACCATGGCCTGCAACAAAAGATGAATTAATAGACTATGCAATTCGCTCTGGAGCACCACTTGAAGTAATTGAAAATTTGCAAGAAATTGAAGACGAGGGAGAGATATACGAATGTATTGAAGACATCTGGCCCGACTATCCCACAAAAGAAGATTTTTTCTTCAACGAGGAGGAGTATTAATAGTCTACAGATATGTTAAATAATTGAATATCAACGCGATAGACAAAGATAATTTGTTTGTCGCGTTGGAGTTTTAAGGCCTTTTAAGGTGTGATTTATTTGTCTAAATTACGGTTTTCCTTCTCAAAACCGGAGTTTATTTGTCTAAAATACATTACCTTTGCTTCTCCTCAGGAATATTAAAATAGGAGGAAAAAGCATATGAGAAAACTATATACATATCCGGCAAAACCATTTGTTAAATGGGTAGGGGGTAAAACGCAACTTCTTGACGATATAAAGAAGGCTTTGCCTCGTAATTTATCACAGATAAATGATGTGACTTATATTGAGCCATTTGTTGGTGGAGGAGCTGTTTTATTTTGGATTTTGCAAGAATATCCGAATATAACTAAAGCTATAATCAATGATATAAATGAAGAATTAATTTGTACTTATCGTGTAATAAAATCAGATGTTGAAAAATTGATTCTTGAGTTGACACGAATTCAAGCTGAATACCTTGCACTGAATGACGTTGCAAGAAAAGATTATTTTTTATCACAACGTGAACGTTATAATGAAAAAAATAATTCAGATATTGAAACTGCTGCATTATTTATTTTCTTGAATCGAACTTGCTTTAATGGATTGTACCGTGTAAATTCTAAAGGAAAGTTTAATGTCCCACACGGAAGATATACGAATCCTAAAATTTGTGATGAAGAAACGTTGAGAGCTGATTCTGTTGTTCTACAACGAGTTGAGATTCTTTGTGGTGATTTTGCACAAACTGGTAAATATGCAGATAATAATGTCTTGTATTATTTTGATCCACCATATCGTCCTTTAACAGAGACTTCTGCATTTATTTCTTATGCAAAAGATGGTTTTGATGACGCTGAACAGACACGTTTACGCGATTTTTGCGAGCAGATAGCAGCACACAAATCTTTATTTGTGGCAAGTAATTCAGACCCTCAAAATGTAGATAATGGAGATGATTTTTTTGATCATCTTTACAAAAGATTCTCAATTAAACGAGTTTTTGCTGCGAGGATGATAAATTCAAAAGGAAATGGGCGTGGAGCGATTTCCGAAATAATGATTTCTAATGTTGCCAATGCTTACTGATATGAGAGACTTTGATACATGGCTAGCTGGTTTTAGACCTTCTATAGCTGATTATAAATATTACGTTGATTTCGATAAGGTTTTCAATAATGTGGAAGCTATTAAAATTCCACTCAATATTTTGAATTCGCTTATAGGTTCCAAGAATATAGAAAATGAATTCAGAAATATTTTGGAACAATATCCAGAAACTCTAAGATGTATTCCTATTCTTTTGGCCAAGCGTGAACTTGACATTATGGCTATGGATGAAGAGGGGCAGATTGATTTTCATTTTGACAAGCCCAATTGCACGAATGAAGATTATGTCAAATTCATGCGAAAGACTGGTCTTTTTGATTTGATGGAGAGTCATATTGTCAACAATCTTGTAGATTACGTGACGGGTATAGAAACAGGACTAGACTCAAATGGACGTAAGAATCGAGGTGGTCATCTTATGGAGAATCTTGTAGAGGGCTTTCTTTGTAAAGCTGGACTTGTGAAAGGTGTTGATTATTTCAAGGAAATGTATATTCATGAAATTGAGGCCAAATGGGGAATAGATCTGTCTTTGATCTCCAATAATGGTGGTGCAGAGAAAAGATTTGATTTTGTGGTAAAAGGAAATGATACCATTTATGGAATAGAAACTAACTTTTATACCAGTAGTGGTTCCAAATTGAATGAAACGGCACGTAGTTACAAAACTATTACCATGGAAACCAAAGATTTGGGATATTTTAAATTTGTTTGGTTCACCGATGGTTGTGGCTGGCGCAGTGCAAAGAATAATTTGAAAGAAACCTTTGATGTGTTGGAACACCTTTATAATATTGCGGATCTTGAAAATGGAATAATTCCAAAAGTTCTTATCTAAATGCCAACATCCTATTATAAGTCAGAGAACAAGGATTTTACCCTTTTGAAAGGAGATTGTATCGAACTGTTGAATTCATTTGATTTTAAGTTCGATATGATTTTTGCTGACCCTCCTTATCATCTTTCCAATGGAGGAATCAGTGTTCAAAACGGTAAAATGGTATCTGTCAATAAGGGCGATTGGGACAAGTCCAATGGATACGAGGAAGATTACCTGTTTGATAAATCTTGGATTTCTGCTTGCCGGAATAAGTTGAAATCCAATGGAACGATTTGGATAAGTGGTACTTATCATAATATTTTTTCGGTAGCTAGATGCCTAACAGAATTGGGCTTTAAGATATTGAACTGCATTACGTGGGAGAAAACAAATCCTCCCCCAAATTTATCTTGTAAATATTTCACCTATTCTGCTGAGTATATCCTTTGGGCTCGTAAAGAGCCCAAAGTTCCCCATCTCTTCAATTATGAGTTAATGAAAAAGATCAATGGAGGAACTCAGATGCGTGATGTTTGGCGATTACCAGCTATTGCACGATGGGAAAAGTCTTGTGGTAAACATCCTACTCAAAAACCATTGTGCGTTCTGTCACGAATCATTCAGGCTTCAACTCTTCCTGATGCATGGATTTTAGACCCATTTACAGGTAGTAGTACAACAGGTATTGCTGCAAACCTATTAGGTCGTCGTTTTCTTGGAATAGATCAAAATGGCGAATTTTTGGACCTGAGTAAAGCCCGCCGAGAGGAAATCAACGACATCTCAAAACGTACTTTGTATTTGGAGAAACTTCAAAAGCAAGCTCAAATATTTGAAGATAATGAGATTCAAGCTATTAATGAACCTTCTGTAGAATATGGGATGGACTTACCGTTTTAATTTTAATTCCAGATATTACATAGTTTATTATATAACATAGATCTTCCGCTTCGATTCCAATATGTTATATCCTGTTCTATGAAAAGCCATTTTAATGACTTGAAGATAACCTCTATAGAGTGTCCAGATGTAAATGAAAATTGGAAATATTCAGAATCATTGATCTGTTTACAAGCGAAAGTCTTATCCAACAGCCCTTTTAAACGAGAAAATTCAGTAGAATTTTCAGCTTTTTTATTGATTAAATCATTTGTTATATCATCATGGCTTGGACGATTCCCAGTTGAAATGATATTACCATGCTTTCCATATCTAAATTGTGTGTTCTCAACTCTAACTTCAAAATCAACACCTTTATTTAGGGCTGTAGGACGTTTAAGATAAATGCGTTTATTATTTTGCAGTGTTTCTACAAAGTAGTAATATTCTGTAACCGAAGTAGTTGTACCGGGCATTTCTTTTAAAAACTCTTCAATAAGTTGTTTTCGGTAAGAAGCCTTATCCGCAGCGGTAATATTAAGTGTTATATTCGTAGCCATATTATTGTTGAAAAAGTTCTTGTATCTGAATATTTAGTGCTTTAGCAATTTTTTCTATATTACAGAGTGTGATATTCTTCTCTGCACGTTCAATCATTCCTATATATGTGCGATGTACTCCAGCTAACTCTGCAAGTTTTTCTTGAGATAGTCCTTGGCTTATTCTATGCTGCTGTACATTCTTGCCAAATAGGAGTAGAATGGGTTCTTTATTCATTGATTAAAAAGAGTAAATTGTACTATATTAATTGATTGCAAATTTATCGATGCTACCTAAAGTTATCAACATACTATAATTAGCAAACAGCGTTTCTGATTTAAATAGACTGTCAGTTTAAATGTTTAATTATCTGACATATTGGCAGTATTTTCCTGTTTTTGTAAAAGTATGGTACAAATTTTGTTGTTTTTTTCTAATGGTATATACTTTGTCTCTAATCAAATAACTTTCCTGCAACAATTATAGATGTCAGGAAACATATAGTTAACGTCCTTAAGAGACACATTATTAACCGCCTTTGGGCATAAAAACGATTAGCTTATGAAGAAATTTCAAAAGCCCCAATTGGTAGCTCAAGGTTCTGCACAAATGGCGGATTGCCGACCAAATAGCAGACCGTGTGGTAGACCATGCAACCCTCCTGGACCTGGAGGACATCGCTAAACCGTATATCAGATGGTGGTAACACATCATCTGATATATTAATTTTATCGTTTATGAAGTATTTTAGAATAAATCAACAAGTTCTTTTTCGCCACTTTGGAGATTTCGGTTATATAACAGATAATAGAAATTTTGGTTATAACCTACCAGGAAATGATTTTATTCTTGGTGATGAAATTATTTCTGAAACTGGAGCCGATATTATATCTTGTTTAGAAAAGACTCCTCTTTCAATTGATGAAATAATTCATAGAGTTATTGAAATTTTTGAACCAGAAGAGTGTCTGCGGTCTAATGTCATTGAATTTTTAGAACTTTTGTGTTCTAAAGGTTTTATTCTTAGTGGAGAGTCTATTGAGGAATGTATGAATTGTAGTGCTATCATTAGAAATGATAGTCAAAGAGTAGTAGAGGCAGATTCAAGTACTATTGATACTCAAACATTTTTATCAGAACATTATGGAGATCGACCATTTCCTACAAGTATTCATGTTGAAATAGCAAGTGAATGTAATGAACGATGTGTTCATTGTTATATTCCACATGAATTTAAGCAAGATTTGATTGATGAAAACTTATTCGATTCAATACTCAGCCAAGCTGTAGGATTAAAATTACTGCATATTACAATAAGCGGTGGAGAACCTATGCTTCATCCTCATTTTATTGATTTTATGAGAAAATGCAGAGAAGCAGATATGTCCGTTAATATTCTTTCTAATCTTACATTACTCAATGATGAGATGATTGAGGAAATGAAGTTGAATCCATTGCTTAGTGTTCAGACTTCTATTTATTCAATGCAAGCGAATATCCATGATGGTATAACTCATCAGAAAGGAAGTTTATCTAAAACTGTTGCCTCGGTTATTAAACTGATAGAAAATCATATTCCTATTCAAATAAGCTGTCCTGTAATTAAAAATAATGTTGATTCATATCAAGGAGTTAAGGAATGGGCTACAAAACTAAAAATATCTGTAGGCATTGATTACTCAATTATAGCGCAATATAATCATAACAAAAGAAATATAAATTGTAGATTATCAGCAGAAGATTTAAAAAATGTTATATCCAAGCAGTTTGGAAGTGACCCGATGTTTCGAGAAGAGACAGAAAAGGAAATAACTGAAAGAAGAAAAAAGACTAACAATGATTACATTTGTAGTGTATGTAATTCTTCTATTTGTATTGGAGCAAATGGGGATGTCTTTCCTTGTGTTGGATGGTCAAGTAAGATTCTAGGTAATATTAAGTCTCAGAGTCTTCAGGATGTATGGATGAGGTCAGAGACAGTAAAGGATTTGAGAAAAATTAAGTTTGGAGATTTCATTAATTGCAAAAATTGTAGTTCAAAAGATTTTTGTACCATTTGTATGGTAAGGAATTCAAATGAAAGTTCTTCTAGCAATCCATTTGAGTTGAGTCGGTATTTTTGTGATATGGCAAAAATTAAAAAGGATATCTACAATGATTATTGGAAAAACAATAAGTGAAGTTTCGTTTGTTTGTCTACCAATTCCTCTCATCGCCTCAGACCGTCTCAGACGGTGTGGTTTGTTTGCGCAAATTTCATTGATTATTGCATAATATATTGATAATCAATATAGATAAACCTCTTCAACGAAGAGGAATATTAATCAATATCAAAAAGATAATAAACTTTTTAGGAATGGAAATAAAAATATGATAAAATGAAAAGTAAATATATAACAACTAAACTATGCAAGAAGAGATAAAACTTAATATATATTCGGCAGAAACAGATGTGGAGTTACCTATCCCTTTAGAAGAGGGGATAAAAGCAGGATTTCCAAGTCCTGCTCAGGACTATATGAACGATAGTATTGACCTTAATCGCGAGTTGGTACGTCATAAAGAGACAACTTTTTATGCACGAGTATCAGGTAACTCTCTTATTGATGCAGGAATTAGTAATGGAGATATAGTAGTAGTTGATAAATCGTTAGAGGCTATAACCGGCGACTATGTAGTTGCTTTTATTGATGGTGAGTTTACAATTAAGGAGTTTCGCCTTGATGAGAAGAATAAATGCGCATGGCTTGTTCCTTATAATAAGGAGTTCTCTCCAATAAAAGTAACTCAAGAAAATGATTTTATGATTTGGGGAGTAGTAACCTATACCATAAAAAAGATGACTACCCACTTTTAGCTAACAACTAAAAACAAACAACTCTAAATGATAGCCTTAGCCGATTGTAATAACTTTTTCTGCTCGTGTGAGAGAGTGTTTATGCCCTCACTTCGCAATAAACCCGTTATTGTCCTGTCAAACAATGATGGTTGTGTAATTGCGCGCAGTAACGAGAGTAAAGCGTTGGGTATAAAAATGGGACAACCATTCTATCAGGTAAAGAATTTAGTTGAAAAAAATGAAGTAGCAGTATTCAGTAGCAATTATACCCTCTATGGAGATATGAGCCGTAGAGTAATGTCGCTTCTCTCAACCTATGCTCCCTCAATAGACATATACTCTATTGACGAGGCCTTTCTTGATTTCACGGGAATTGCAGAGGGTGATGAACTAAAGCAATATGCAGAAAATATGGTACGCCATATAAAAAAAGGAACAGGCATACCCATATCATTGGGAATAGCCCCAACAAAAACACTTGCTAAGGTGGCTTCAAAATTTGCAAAGAAATACAAGGCATACAATGGAGTGTGTATGATTGATACGGAGGAGAAGCGACAAAAAGCATTGCAACTCTTTGATATTTCAGATGTATGGGGTATAGGTCGTAAAGCTTCAAAAAAACTACAATATCATGGCATAAAAACGGCATGGGATTTTGTCCAAAAATCGCAAACATGGGTACGAAACATGTTAACAATTACAGGTGAACGTACTTGGCGTGAGTTGCGTGGCGAAAGTTGTATTGAAACAGAAGAGTTGCCACATAAAAAATCAATATGTACCAGTCGTAGTTTCCCTGATAAGGGATTAAATAAGTTGTCAGATGTAGAGGAAGCTGTTGCAAACTTTGCAGCACAATGTTCGCGTAAATTACGCGAACAGCATACCGTGTGTAAATCAATAACACTCTTTGCTTATACAAGCAGGTTTCGTACCGATTTGCAACAAGATTATATCCATAAAACAATAAATTTAGAGGTCCCAACAAATAATATTCAAGAGTTAGTGGCATTAGCAGTTGCAGCTTTACGAGATAATTGGAAAGGAGAAGAATATCTATATAAAAAGGCAGGAGTTATTGTTTGGAATATATCTCCCGATAATGCAATACAAGGCTCTGTATTTGATACTATTGACCGTAACAAACAAACAGCCCTGTCAAAAACTATTGATGAAATAAACAAGAAGAATGGATATAATACCATTCGAGTGGCTTTACAAGGATATAATAAAAATTGGCATCTTAAGAGCGAGCATATATCAAAGCAATATACCACCAACTTAAAAGATATTATTGAGGTAAAAGTATAAGTCGCTATGTGAAGCTGTAAATTAAATTCATGAAATCTTTTATAAACAGCCAAAATTTGTATTAACAAAAATTATCATTTTTTTTTTTTTTTTTGAGTGACTTTTTGCTATTTTTGCAACTTCTAAAAAACTATATAGAATAGTTTAATCAAAAATGGAGATAGACAGTTAGCGTTAGCTATCTGTCTATTGTTCAATATACCTATTCCTTATAAATGCTTTTTAATCTTAGTAATTATAACTCTTCTGTGGGAAACAAAAAAAAGAGAAGATAACTTTTGTTACCTTCTCTCTTGAAATTTTAGAGCCTCTTGTCGGATTCGAACCAACGACCCCGAGATTACAAATCACGTGCTCTGGCCAACTGAGCTAAAGAGGCAAAAATATTTCAAAAATTAAAAACTCTTATGAGTTTTGTTTAAATGGTGCAATCAACATTATCACCTTTTTAGAGCCTCTTGTCGGATTCGAACCAACGACCCCGAGATTACAAATCACTTGCTCTGACCAACTGAGCTAAAGAGGCAAATGGGTAAGCGATCTTCATCGCGTCGCTACAACCGGCTACCCTTGCTGCGGTCAAGCCCTGGGGGGGTTCGCAAGGAGCTGACCGTGGAGGACTTACCCGACTGCAAAAGTAGTATATTTTCCTAAATCCTGCAACAATTTTGATTATTTTTCTGAAATATTTTTATATTTACCTCTTAATGAGGAATTTAATTTTTTATTTTAATCAGTTTTTCTCTTTTCTGTAATATCTGTTTGCTGTTTTTGGAGCAAAATAGTACCTTTGTTGTTTAAAGATTATAATTATGGAACAGAATTCTAATAAGAATTTAATACAATACGCAATGGAGTATGGCTCTTATTTAGGACTAATGCTCATATTTAAGTTTGTATTGGCTTCATTTTCTGCTACTTCGTCAATCTCAAATATATTGGCATCAATATTAATAATTGTAGTGCCTGTTATGGCTTTTTATTTTATGCGAATGTTTAGAGATAGAAGTAAAACTTACACTTATGGAAAATTATGCCTGTTTGGTATATATATGTACTTCTTTTCTGCTCTTTTAAGTGGAATATTTGAGTATGTTTATTATCAATATTTAAATCCCGATTATCTCTATGCTCAACAAGAGGCATTAAAAGTATTGGTAGAAGAGTTGGCTAAAGTTGACACCTCTCAAACAATGTCTGAATTTCAATCATCGTATGCTAACGTAGCACCAACTACAGCCATTCAGTTTGTATTTCAAGGGATATGGGGATTGTTTATGTTGGGTTCAATTTATAGTTTGATTTTGGCATTAATTCTCCGAAAGAGAGTTGTTGAGATTTAAGAATAACAAAGAATAGATATATTTAAGCTATGGATATTTCAGTTGTAGTACCTTTATATAATGAAGCGGAATCGTTGCCCGAGTTATACGCTTGGATAAAACGAGTAATGGTTGCAAATAACTTTTCGTATGAGGTTATTTTCATAAGCGATGGAAGTACTGATTCCTCATGGAATGTAATTGAACAATTGTCGGCTGAAGATAGTGCTGTAAAAGGAGTTAAATTCCGCCGTAATTATGGCAAATCCCCTGCATTACATATTGGATTTGGAAAAGCACAAGGAGATGTGGTTATAACAATGGACGCCGATTTACAAGATAGTCCTGATGAAATTCCTGAACTATATCGTATGATTAAAGAGGAGGGTTATGACCTTGTGTCAGGGTGGAAACAAAAAAGATATGACCCACTCTCAAAAACAATTCCGACAAAGCTGTTTAATGCTACAGCTCGCAAGGTTACAGGAATATATCTTCATGACTTTAATTGTGGACTTAAAGCATATCGCAAAGAGGTAGTAAAATCAATAGAGGTTTATGGCGATATGCATCGTTATATACCATATTTGGCAAAGAGTGCCGGATTTACAAAAATAGGAGAAAAGGTTGTGAAGCACCAAGCACGTAAATATGGAGTAACAAAATTTGGTTTGGACCGTTTTGTTAATGGATATTTAGACCTTTTAACCTTGTGGTTCTTTAATAAATTTGCAGTAAAGCCAATGCACTTTTTTGGACTTTTAGGAAGTCTTATGTTTATCCTTGGTTTTATAGCGGTTGTAGTTGTAGGAGCAAGCAAACTATATTCAATGTGGAATGGGTTGCCATACCGATTGGTAACCGACTCGCCATATTTTTATCTGTCGTTAACAGCGATGATTATAGGAACTTTGCTATTCTTGACAGGATTTTTAGGAGAACTTATTGCGCGTAATTCGCAAGAGCGTAATACATATAATATTGAGAAAGAGATATAATATAGTATATGAATATAAATGATTTTTTGAAATTAGCTGAAGAGCGTTACTCAATACGACGTTATGCCAATAAGGAAGTTCCGCGCGAAGTTCTTATGTCGGTTCTCGAATCGGCACGTATAGCGCCATCTGCCGTTAATTTTCAACCATGGAAATTTTATATAGCTTCAGGAGAAAAAGCAAAGAAAATGGTTTGTGAATCGTACAATAGAGATTGGATTGCAACAGCTCCTCTCTATATTATCGCATGCGGAGACCATTCGGTAGCTTGGCATCGTTCTTTAGATAATAAAGACCATACAGATATAGATATTGCAATAGCCGTAGAACATATATGTTTAAGTGCAGCCGCTGCAGGATTAGGAACGTGTTGGGTTTGTAACTTTGATGCGGAGATGTTAAAGAGAGATATGCAACTTCCTGAAAATCTTGAGCCAATTGCAATAATTCCAATAGGATATCCCGAAGGAGATGGCGGTGTGCGTCCTAAAAAACGTAAAACTATAGAAGAGATAGTTCAATGGTTAGAAGATTAAGATATATAAAAAGGGCGCTTGCTATTATAATGGGTGCTGTAATATTTTCCTCATGTGGCGATACTTATTGCGATGAGAGTGGAAGTGGAATGCCCTTAGTTGGCGTATATGCAATGGGAGTTCCTCCTATTGAGGCTCAAATGGATTCTGTAACTGTTTATGGAGTGGGGCAGGTGACAGATTCTATTTTATATAATAATGTATCAGGTATTTCCTCTTTTTATACCCCTTTAAATATAATGAAGGATAGTGTAAAATATGTTATTCAATATGAAAGTAAACTTGTAGGAGAGACTGCAAAACGAGATACGTTAACTTATGTGTATCGTAAACAATTAACTTTTGAGAAACAAGAGTGTGGAGCGACATATGCTTTTATTATTGATAAATTTTCATATACAACACATTCGTTGGTATATGCAGAGCTTGTAACTCCCGAAGTGGATAATCTTTCATCACAAACGGTAAAAATATATTATGCGACAAAAAATTAGAATATTATTAATATTGTTTGTGATGCTTCCTTTGACAATAGAGGCAAAGAAGAGCATTATTGTAACCGAACAAGGAGATACCGTAAAATATCTTCACCCCAAATATAATGGAATAACAATAGGCGCCGATTTACTATCGCCCATAGCTAATTTGGTTGGACAAAAATACGGTAATTACGAATTGAGCATTGATGCTGCATTTTATAATAGATTTTTCCCTGTGTATGAATTCGGAGTTTCATATGCCGATTATACGCCAGATGGTTCAAATTATACCTATAAATTATATCCCTCATTTTATAATAGGGTAGGTTTGAACTATAATATAATCTATAATAAAAATGTTCCCGGAATATTTTATGTGGGTTTGAGATATGGATTTTCATTTGCAAAATATGAACTTACAAATATATCAGTATCATCACCATATTGGGAAGTAGAGCAATCAGGGTTGTCAATTCCAAAATCAACCTCTGTAGCCCATTGGGGAGAGTTATTATTGGGCTTGAGAGTTAAGTTATACAAAGGATTGATGATGGGTTGGGCTGTGCGTTGCAAATTTGTTTTTGCCGATTCTCAGAAAGGAGATGCAAGACAGTGGATTGTGCCGGGATTTGGTAAAAGAAACAGTCCTTTAGGAGTCTCGTTTACCATTAATTACAGATTTGCTCCAAAACAAAAATTAAATATTAGATTATGAAATGCTCTCTTATAATATCGGTATATAATGATATAAAAACATTATCCCTAATCTTTGAGGCGTTGAAAGTACAAACCGAAAAAGATTTTGAGGTATTGGTCGCCGATGATGGCTCGGGAAAAGAGTTTGTAGATAAGGTTAAAGAGCTTGTGTCAGAAGTCCCCTTTAAGGTAACACATATATGGCATGAAGATAAAGGTTGGAGAAAAGAGATAATCCTGAACAGAGCAATTGAAGCATCTTCAACAGAGTATCTTATATTTATTGACGGAGACTGTATTCCTCATAAAAAATTTATAGCAGAACATTTAAGGTTGGCTTCATACGGAAAAGTTGTGGCAGGCCGTAGAGTTATGTTGTCGCAGAAGTTAACAGACGCTATAACACCGGAACTTATAGCCTCAGGTAAGATGCACTCATATATATTACCCCGTATATTGTGGGCTAGTTTAAAAAGAGAAGTTCGCCATGCAGAGGAGGCTATACGTCTTACAAATGGCTTTTTACGCCATTTCTTTTTAGAAGAACGGTGGGAAGGCTTATTAGGTTGTAACTTTTCTATCTATAAAGATGATTTGCTTGAAATAAATGGCTTTGACGAACGTTTTTCCGCTCCTTCAATAGGAGAGGACACAGATATTGAGGCGCGACTAAACAGAATAGGTATATATGCTAAGGTTGAACGACATCTGCTTACAGTTTATCACAAATATCATAAATTAAACCATTCTGGAGCTGAGAATAATATTAAATTTTTTAACGAGAATAATAAAAATAATACAACATGGACGCCCTATGGAATAGTCAAAGGTGATGCGCCAAAAAAGGAAGAAGAGTAAAATTTTAAGTGTGAATATTGTATATTAAGAGGTATTTAGATGATTATCAGATACCTCTTTTTTATTTGTTATCTTACCTCTTTTGTCGTGTGAAAAAAAGATTAAAAAAAGATTTTTTTCTCCTTAAAAAGAGTAGTGTAAAAATTTGTAATTAAAATCATATTTTATTACTTTTGCAAAGTGTATATGGCAAAACTATGCTTTTTTGAGAGGGTCGGAGTGTCAAAATGGCAATGATTGTGCTCAAAATGTAGCAAAATGCAACAAATGATTAAAAATATAAAGTAAAAATTATATACAAGTATGAGCAATCTATCATTATTAGTAGTTGTCTTCCTTACGGGAATTTCGCTTGTGGCTGCAGCTATTGCTATGGCAAAGTTGTTAGCACCACGAACTTTTAATCCGCAAAAGGGAGAACCTTATGAGTGCGGTATTCCTACTCGAGGAGGTTCATGGATGCAATTCAGAGTAGGATATTATCTGTTTGCTATCCTTTTCTTGATGTTTGATGTTGAAACAGTATTTTTGTTTCCATGGGCTGTTTTAGTTAGAGATTTAGGTGCTTCAGCATTAGTTAGTGTCTCATTCTTTTTTGGAGTACTTGTTTTAGGTTTAGCTTACGCTTGGAAGAAAGGAGCATTGGAATGGAAGTAAAAGTTGATTTGAAGTCGATGAAGCATGAGAACTTCAAAGATAATGAATATATTGAGCAATTAGTAAAAGAGTTGCGAGAAGGAGGAACAAATGTAATAGTGGGAGTCCTTGATGATATGATAAATTGGGGACGCTCAAACTCTCTATGGCCGTTGACCTTTGCCACCAGTTGTTGCGGAATAGAGTTTATGTCAGTAGGTGCCGCGTCCAATGATATGGCACGATTTGGGTTCGAGGTAACCCGTGCCAGCCCGCGTCAAGCTGACTTTATAATGGTGGCAGGAACTATCGTTCACAAAATGGCTCCGGTTTTGAAGCGTTTATACGACCAAATGGCATCGCCAAAATATGTAATAGCAGTAGGAGGCTGTGCCGTTTCGGGAGGACCATTCAAAAACTCATATCATGTAGTAAAAGGAGTTAATGAGATAATCCCCGTTGATGTATATATCCCCGGTTGTCCTCCACGTCCCGAGGCTATGCTTTACGGAATGATGCAGTTACAAAGAAAAGTAAAAGTTGAGCGATTCTTTGGAGATGTTAATAAAAAAGAGAAAAGACCTGAACAAGAAAAATAGTATCTATGTCAAACATACAAGATAAAATAAAAGCATTAGTGCCTGAGGTAACCGTTGAAGAAAACGGTCTTTCAATGGTGGTTGTTCCATCAGAAAAAATGCCTCAAGTAGCAGCCTATTTAAGTGAAAAGGAGTCTTTTGATTCATTAGTTGCCTTAATCGGAAACGATTGGGGAGAATCGCTCGGAGTTGTATATATAATAGACTCTACAAAAACAGGAGAGAGAGTTGTGCTTAAAACATCAACTACCGATAAAGAGAATCCTATGTTACATAGCGTAGCAGGAATTTGGAAATCGGCAGATTTGAATGAGCGCGAAGTTTATGATTTTTACGGAATACGTTTTATCGGACACCCCGATATGAGACGTATTTTCTTGCGTGAAGATTGGAAGGGGTATCCTCTAAGAAAAGATTATGATGCATCACCCGAAGCAAATCCTGTTCCTGTAACAAACGAGTATAATGCAGATACTACAATATCGTTGCGACAACAACTCGACGGAACTATTGTAGAGGAAGAGAGAACAATTTTTGCACCTGAAGATTATGTTGTAAATATAGGTCCTCAACACCCTGCAACGCACGGAGTAATGCGTTTCCGTACAGCTATAGAGGGAGAGACAATCAAGAAGATAGATCCCATATGTGGATATATACACCGTGGAGTTGAAAAATTGGCAGAGGGATTAACATATCCTCAAACACTTCACTTTACCGACCGTCTTGATTATTTATCAGCACATCAAAATCGTCATGCATTATGTATGTGTATTGAGGAGGCAATGGGAATTGAAGTTCCGGAAAGAGCTAAATACATACGTACCATCATGGACGAGTTGTCAAGAATAGGTTCTCACCTTCTTTTGTATTCAACTCTTTGTATGGACTTAGGTTCAATCACAGCCTTTATATATGGTTTCCGTGATAGAGATAAAGTACTTGATATCTTTGACGATACTTGTGGTGGTCGTCTTATAATGAACTACAACAAAATTGGAGGAGTTATGGCAGATATTCACCCCGATTTTGTTACAAAAGTTAAGCAATTCATCAAATATATGCCTAAAGGATTAGAGGAGTATCACGCACTCTTCTCTGGCAATATTATTGCTCGTAATCGTATGGAAGGTGTTGGAGTATTATCTCGTGAGGACGCTATAAATTATGGAATTTTTGGTCCTACAGGACGTGCTTCAGGTTGGGCTAATGACGTTCGTAAATTAGAACCATACGGAGTATATGATAAAGTTGATTTTGAACAAGTTGTAATGACTGAAGGAGATACATACGCTCGTTATATGATAAGATTGAAAGAGATAGAGCAATCAATGCATATCATTGAGCAACTTATTGATAATATCCCAGAAGGTGATTATGCTGTAAAAACCAAACCAATAATAAAATTACCCGAAGGAAACTTCTTCAAACGAGTTGAAGGTTCTCGTGGTGCGTTTGGAGTATATATTGAAAGTAAAGGAGATAAAACTCCGTACCGTATGAAATTTGTAACTCAAGGTTTGAACCTTATAGGTGCTGTTGATCATATTACTCGTGATCAAAAAATTGCAGACCTTATAGCAATTGGAGGTTCTCTTGACTATGTTATACCTGATATTGATAGATAAAAAAAGAAAAATATTACATTATGTTTGATTTTTCAGCCATAACAATTTGGATAGACCAACTGTTACGTAGCGTAATGGCTCCGTGGGCAGTAGTATTAGTAGAAGGCGTTATAATAGGCGTGGTTCTATTACTTCTTTATGCTTTAATAGCATTGGCATTAATATATGCCGAGCGTAAAATTTGTGCATTTTTCCAATGTCGTTACGGACCAAATCGTGTAGGTCCCTTAGGTTTGTTACAACCTATAGCCGATATGTTAAAAATGTTGATAAAGGAGATTATATCGGTAGATAAGAGCGATAAATTCTTATACGGATTAGCTCCATTCCTTGTAATCCTTTCATCAATGCTTACCTTTGGTTGTATGCCATTCGGAAACGGTTTGTTAACTCTTGATTTTAATATAGGAGTATTCTTCATAATGGCAGTATCATCAATAGGAGTATTGGGAATATTGCTTGCAGGTTGGTCAAGTAACAACAAATTTACACTTATTGGTGCAATGCGAAGCGGAGCTCAAATGATAAGTTATGAGTTGTCAATAGGATTGTCAATATTATCAGTAGTTGTATATGCAGGAACAATGCAAACATCGCAAATAATTGCAGCACAAGAGAATGCATGGTTCATATTTACAGGACACATTCCTATGTGGATTGCATTTATCATATACTTGATAGCAGGAACAGCCGAGACTAACCGTGGACCCTTTGACCTTCCCGAAGCAGAGTCTGAGTTGACAGCAGGATACCATACAGAGTATTCAGGAATGCACTTCGGATTCTACTATCTTGCAGAGTATCTTAATATGTTTATTGTATCAGGAATTGCATCATTGCTATTCTTGGGAGGGTGGATGCCTCTTCATATTCCAGGTTGGGAAGCATTCAATAATGTAATGAACTATATACCATCAGTAATATGGTTCTTCGGAAAAACTGCAATTATAATGTTTATAATAATGTGGTTTAAATGGACATTCCCACGTTTGAGAATTGACCAATTGATAAAGTTTGAGTGGAAATATCTCTTGCCCATAGGTTTATTCAATTTGTTATTGGTAACAATAATGGTTGTTATGGGCTGGCACTTTTAATAGGTAAATAAGGAAAAACAAGAATATAATATGAAAGACGAATTTGGATATATTGCTCAGGTAATCGGTCCCGTAGTCGATGTAACATTTGACGTAGAAAAGAGCGAGTTACCACCAATATACACAGCATTAAAAGTAAAGCGAGAAGGTAACACCGATTTGTTGCTTGAAGTAGAGCAACACATAGGTGAAAATACAGTGCGTTGTGTGGCAATGGATACCACAGACGGATTGGAGAGAGGAATAAAAGTAGAAAATCTTCGTCGCCCTCTTTCAATGCCTATGGGAACTCAGGTAAAAGGACGCCTTTTAAATGTAATGGGAGATGCCATTGACCATCTTGCACCATTAAAATATGAGGAGACAGTGCCCATTCACCGTCCCGCACCCAAATTCGAGGACTTATCAATAGGCTCAGAGTTCCTATTTACAGGAATTAAGGTTATTGACCTTCTTGAACCATATAGTAAAGGAGGAAAAATTGGTTTGTTCGGTGGAGCAGGAGTAGGAAAAACAGTGCTTATTATGGAGATGATTAATAACATCGCCAAAGGTCATGATGGATTTTCTGTATTTGCCGGAGTAGGAGAGAGAACTCGTGAGGGTAACGACCTTTTACGAGAGATGTTAGAGTCGGGCGTTATC
This sequence comes from Bacteroidales bacterium, assembly GCA_017935575.1. GTDB lineage: Bacteria > Bacteroidota > Bacteroidia > Bacteroidales > G3-4614 > Caccoplasma_A. Next base: position 58,827 of record JAGBHI010000050.1, read on the forward strand.
AAGTACGGAGAGGAGTTCATGAAGGAGATGGAAAAAGGCAACTGGGACGTATCAAAAGTTGATATGAAAGAGTTGGAGAAATCTCAAGCAACACTTGTTTTCGGACAAATGAACGAGCCACCAGGAGCACGTCTTCGCGTTGCCCTATCAGGTTTGACAGTAGCAGAGCAATTCCGCGATTCAGATGGTGGAGGTAAAGAGGTGTTGCTATTTATTGATAATATTTTCCGCTTTACACAAGCCGGATCAGAGGTATCAGCATTGTTAGGTCGTATGCCTTCAGCCGTAGGATATCAACCAACCCTTGCATCAGAGATGGGTATTCTTCAAGAGCGTATCACATCAACAAAATCAGGTTCAATTACATCAGTACAAGCAATTTATGTGCCAGCTGATGACTTAACTGACCCCGCACCAGCAACAACATTCAGTTTCCTTGATGCAACAACAGTATTAAGTCGTAAAATATCTGAGTTAGGTATCTATCCTGCAGTTGATCCATTGGAATCAACATCACGAATACTTGATCCGTTAATTGTTGGAGAAGAGCACTATAATACAGCGCAAGCCGTAAAACAACTATTACAAAAATACAACGATTTGCAAGATGTAATTGCAATTATGGGAGTTGATGAACTTTCAGAAGAGGATAAATTAGTTGTATCACGCGCTCGTAGAGCACAACGCTTCTTATCGCAACCATTCCACGTAGCAGAGCAATTTACAGGATTACCCGGTGTAATGGTACCTCTTGAAGAGACAATACGCGGATTTAAGATGATACTTGCAGGAGAAGTAGATAAATATCCTGAGCAAGCATTCCTTAACGTAGGAACTATTGACGAAGCAATAGCTAAGGGAGAAAAGATGCTTCAAGAAGCAGAAAATAAATAGTAAAAACAACAATGAAACTCCAAATAATATCAACCGATGGTATAATCTTTGAAGGAGAGGCAACAAAAGTGACTCTCCCCGGAACAGTAGGACCGTTTACTGTTTTGGAGAACCATGCATCTATACTTTCAACATTAACAAAAGGAGAGTTGGAGTATGAGAGTAATGGTATAGTTGAGACTGTACAAATAAAAGGAGGATTTGTTGATGTAAATAATAATCAGGTATCAGTATGCCTAAGTTAAGCAATATGATATTTAGAAGGTACATATTAGTATTAGCAATGTTGTTGTCAATATCATTTACAACAGCAACAAAGGCTTCTGCTCACTCAGAAGAGGAGGGAGGATTAAATGTAAAAGAATTAATCTTCCATCACCTTTTAGATTCTTACGAGTGGGAGCTACCTTGTACCCATGTAAAAATACCATTGCCAATAATAGTTCGTGATTATCAAGGTGAATGGCATCTTTTCAGTTCCTCACGTTTAGCGCATGGTGAGGAGTATGAAGGATTTAAAATAACTCATCATGGCGACAATTCAGGCAAAGTTGTAGGCATAAATGCAGAAGGAGAAGAGTATCGTCCATTAGATTTTTCGTTAACAAAGAATGTTACAGAGATAATGTTAGCGGCAATTTTGATGCTTCTAATATTCCTTCCAATGGCGCGATGGTATAAGAAAAATCCATATAAGGCTCCACGTAAATTCTTTGGAGGAGTAGAACTATTGATAGAGATGATATACGGAGAAGTTATTAAACCTATATTAGGAAAAGATGCAAAGAAATTTGCTCCATATCTTTTAACCGTATTTTTCTTCATCTTTATAATTAACTTATTAGGAATGATAACTGTATTCCCCGGAGGAGCCAACTTGTCGGGAAATATAGCAGTAACTATGGTGTTGGCATTAATGACATTCTTGGTAATAAACATATTCGGAACAAAACACTATTGGAAAGACCTTATATGGCCCGAAGTTCCAATGTTTATGAAGTGTCCAATACCACTTATGCCGGTAATTGAGATATTTGGAGCATTAACAAAACCTATGGCATTGATGATTCGTTTGTTTGCCAATATGATGGGCGGACATATGATAACTCTTGTATTGGTATGTCTCATATTTATATTCTCAGCATTCGGTTTGGCAGTGCAAAGCGGAACAGCGGTGTTTTCAGTAGCATTTGCGCTATTTATGGGAGTATTGCACTTGCTTATATGTTTAATTCAAGCATATGTATTTACTATGCTGTCAACCATATTTATAGGATTGGCACAAATACACGAACATAAAGAAGAGAAAAAATAGAAAACAATAAATAGTATTTATCATAAAAAAACAGAAACGTTATGTTAGAAATGATTTTATTACAAGCTGCAGCAGCAGGCTTAGCAAAAGTAGGCGCATGTATAGGCGCAAGTATCGTAGCAATTGGAGCAGGATTAGGAATTGGTAAAATTGGTGCTTCAGCTATGGAGTCTATTGCAAGACAACCAGAGTCTTCAAACGACATTCGTGCAAATATGATTGTAATTGCAGCGCTTATTGAAGGTGTAGCATTGTTTGCAATCATTGTATGTCTATTGGCAATATTCATTTAATATAATTCAAATGGAACTGTTTAAACCCGAACTTGGTCTTTCATTTTGGCTATTGGTCGTATTTGTTTTGCTCTTTATAGTAACAGCCAAGTATGTTTGGCCTGCAATTGTAAAGAGTGTAGATGAACGCGCTGACCTTATAGACAAAGGAGTGGGTTATGCACAAGAGGCTAAAAAGCAACTTGAAAATGCAACAGAGAATGCTCAACAACTATTAGTTGATGCACAGCGTCAACAAATGGAGATTCTAAGAGAGGCCACTCAAATGAAAAACCGAATAATAGAAGAGGCTCGCAGTGCAGCAACCGCAGAAGCAAAAAAAGTAATGGATGCTGCCGCAATCTCAATAGAGCAAGCCAGAAAGGCCTCAGAAGAGCAGTTCCGTGCCGAAGTTAGCGGTTTTGCATTGCAGATAGCCGAGAAGCTTGTGCGCAAGGAGCTGTCCGATGACAAAAGTCAGAAGGAGATTATTGAAAAGATGTTAGAACAGTTGGAGAAACAAAATTAAATTAAAATATGAGTGAAGGAGTAATAGCAGGGAGATATGCCACAGCACTATACAAATATTGTGCCGAGCATGGAGTAGCCACTACGTTGTATAAAACAGCGGAGGAGGTTGAAAAAGCCTTTATCTCAACACCTGAGCTACGAAAGACTCTCATAAATCCGGTTGTTCCAGCAAAAGACAAAATTTCCATAATGATGACCGTAGGCGGTAAAAACGCCGACAAATATTTTGAAAACTTTGTACGTCTTGTAGTTGATAAAAAACGTGAAGAGTATATGCGTGAAATATTCTTGAAGTATTCACAAATATATCGTAAAAAAAACAACATATCATTAGTTGAAGTAACAACTGCTGTTGAGATTGACGAGAATATGTTGAAAAAGATAACATCAATCATATCAAGTCGAACAGAAAGTAAAGTTGAATTAAAATATAAGATAGACCTTGCTATAATAGGAGGATTTGTCTTAAAAATAGACTCTCAACAATTAGATGCATCAATTGACAGAGAGTTAAAGAATTTGCGTTTAAAATTAGTAAACAGCAACAAAGTATGATAAAACCGAGTGAAGTATCAGATATCTTAAAGCGTCAATTAGAAGAGGTTGACAGCCGTATCAATTTTGAAGAGGTGGGTACTGTCTTAAGTGTAGGAGACGGAGTAGCACATGTCTTCGGATTGGATAATGTACACGCGAGTGAACTTGTAGAGTTTGAAAACGGAGTACGCGGAGTGGCTATGAACCTTGAAGATAGTAATGTTGGTGTTATTTTGATGGGTGATACTGCAAAAGTAGAAGAGAATATGACTGTACGTCGTACAGGTCAGATAGCATCAATACAAGTTGGAGAAGGATTATTAGGCAGGGTTATAAATACCTTAGGAGAGCCAATTGATGGAAAAGGAGCAATAGAAGGAGAACTGATACCTATGCCACTTGACCGCAAAGCTCCCGGAGTAATTTATCGTCAACCCGTAAATGAACCTTTACAAACAGGAATTAAGGCAGTAGATGCCATGATACCTATTGGACGAGGACAACGTGAGTTGATTATTGGAGACCGTCAAACAGGAAAAACAACAATTGCCGTTGATACAATAATTAACCAACGTAAAAACTATGAGGCAGGAGACCCTGTATATTGTATATATGTGGCGATAGGACAAAAAGCTTCGTCGGTAGCTGCATTAGTAAATACATTAAAGGAGCATGGAGCAATGGAATATACCATTGTACTTGCTGCAAATGCCTCAGATCCTGCATCAATGAGATATTATGCCCCATTTGCTGGAGCTGCAATTGGAGAATATTTCCGCGACTCAGGACGCCATGCCTTAGTAGTATATGACGACTTGTCAAAACAAGCAGTATCATATCGTGAGATATCGTTGATTCTTCGTCGTCCTTCAGGACGTGAAGCATATCCCGGAGATATCTTCTATCTACATTCACGTTTATTAGAGCGTGCAGCTAAAATTATTGATAACGAAGAGGTTGTAAAAACAATGAACGACGTTCCTGAATCATTGCGTCCAATGTTGAAGGGGGGAGGTTCATTAACAGCCCTTCCTGTAATTGAGACTCAAGCAGGAGACGTTTCAGCATATATTCCAACAAACGTAATTTCAATTACCGACGGACAAATATTCCTTGAAACAAACCTATTCCACCAAGGACAACGTCCGGCTATCAACGTGGGAATATCAGTTTCACGTGTAGGAGGAAATGCTCAAGTTAAAGCAATGAAAAAAATTGCAGGAACACTTAAAATTGATCAAGCACAATATCGCGAGTTGGAAGCATTTACAAAATTCGGTGGCGATATTGACCCTGTAACAGCAATGGTAATTGATAAAGGTCGTAAAAATAGCCGTATATTGGTTCAACCTCAATATTCTCCAATGCCTGTAGGTGAGGAGATAGCAATAATATATTGTGGAATTAAAGGTCTATTAAAAGGAATTGAAATTGACAGAATAAAAGAGTTTGAAGATTCTTTCCTTGACCTTTTAAGAAACAAATATAAAGCAGAGGTTCTTGATAAATTGCAAGTAGGTAAATTAGACGAAAATATAGAGGCTAAATTGCGCGAAGCAGCCGAAAGTGTTTCAGCAAGATTTTAAGTAAAAGAAGATGGCAACAATAAGGGAGATAAAAGGAAGAATAACTTCAACAAAGTCATCGCAGAAGATAACAGGTGCGATGAAGATGATAGCCACTGCCAAATTACGTAAGGCAGAGGGTGCTCTTCGTCAGATGAACCCATATCGAAATCAGTTGAGTTCAGCCATACAGCATCTTCTCGGCTCTGATGGAGATTATCCATCACCCCTTACACAAATTCGTCAAGTATCTCATTTTGCATTTGTAGTAGTAGGTTCAGAAGAGGGATTGTGTGGAGCATACAATATTTATCTCTTTAAGAAACTATTGGAGAGAATATCTTACGTTCAAAAAACTTACGGAGAAGAGTGTAAAATAACTCTATATCCCATAGGACGAAAAATGACAGGAATACTCTCAAAAATGCCAGAAGTAGAGGTACTAAAATCAGAATATTTAACAGTAAAAAGTGATGCAATAGTAATAAGCGAGTTTACTGATGGTATAGTATCAAAATTTTTATCAAAGGAGTATGATGAAGTTGAGATAATATATCCAAGATTTAAATCAATGGCATCACAACCTGTTGAAACCCGAACATTATTACCAATTGATTCCTCACGTCTTTCAGCAGAAGGGGCAGAGGAACATCAAAATCCATATATATACGAACCTTCACGTAGCGATATATTTCTATCGTTATTACCATTATTTGTACGAGTGGATATGCAGGAGGCAATATATAGTGGAAGAGCTTCAGAACAAGCAGCAAGGGTAATGGCAATGCAATCGGCAAGCGACAATGCCAAGAAGTTGCTTGAGGAGTTGCAATTAGATTACAACAAGTTGCGTCAACAGGGAATTACAAATGAATTATTAGATATAGTAGGAGGATCAATGCATTAAAAAATAGATTATGAAAAGTTTAGTAGAGTACATAATATCTATTTTCAAGGGTCTGGGGACTCTTTTGACAGGAATGAGAATAACATTAAAAGAGTTTTTCACACCCAAAGTAACACAATGTTATCCTGAGAACAGGGATACCTTGAAAATAGCTGAGAGGTTTAGAGCAACACTTGTAATGGTAACCGATGAAAACGGAAATAACAAGTGTACTGCATGTGGTTTGTGTTCAATTAATTGTCCCAACCAAACAATTAAGATAACATCACACATGGAGGAGACAGAAGATGGAAAAAAGAAAAAGGTATTAGATGCATATCTATATGACTTAGGAAGTTGTACATTCTGTCAATTATGCGTTGAAGGTTGTCCCACAAAGGCAATTAAGTTTACAAATGATTTTGAGCAAGCAGTATTTACTCGTTCAAAACTTGTTAAGCAATTGAATAAAAAATAAATAACATATAACTTATGGAAAATATAGGGAACGAGGTAATTTTTTACATCATTGCAGCAGTAATGTTAATATTCTCTGTAATGACCGTTACCACAAAACATCTGTTACGTTCAGCAACATATTTGTTGTTCGTACTATTTGGTACAGCTGCACTATACTTCCAACTTGATTACCATTTTCTTGGAGCAGTACAGGTTGCAGTTTATGCCGGAGGTATAGTGGTATTATTTGTCTTCTCAATCCTTTTGACACAAGGTTTGGGGCAAAACAAAGAGAAGATAAAGAGCAGTAAATTAGTATTGGCGTTGTCTGCCGCAATTTTAGGAGCAGTTGTATGCGGATACTCATTGTTTACTCATATCTTTCCTGCATCACGTTATGCAATGGGAGAAGAGATTACAATGAAGACTGTCGGACAAGTGTTGTTAGGTTCAGAGCGTTACCAATATGTATTGCCCTTTGAGCTAATAAGCGTACTATTGCTTGCATGTATAATCGGAGGCATAATGATAGCCCGTAAAAGATAAGAATTATGGAGATACCTTTTATATATTATTTGATAGTAAGCGGTGTGATGTTTTTTGCCGGAGTATATGGTTTTATTGCACGCCGCAATATGTTGGCTATCCTTATCTCATTGGAGTTAATGCTTAATGCAGTTGATATAAATTTTGCAGTATTTAACCGCTATCTCTATCCCGGAGCAATGGAAGGATTCTTCTTTACACTCTTTGCCATAGCAATAGCAGCAGCAGAAACAGCAATAGCAATAGCCATAATAATTAATATTTATCGTAACATCAAGAACATCAAATCTGATAACTTGGATAAGATGAAAAACTAAAAGATAAGAAGATATGGATTATTCAATAGTAATACTTGCGTTACCATTTTTGATGTTCCTTACCTTAGCATTGGCAGGGAATAAGATGTCGCAAAAATTTGCAGGACTGCTCGGAACAACAGGATTGTTGGTAATAACCATATTATCATATATGGTAACATTCCAATATTTTGGAATGCCCCGAGTTGAAGGAGTAAGAGAGGCGCTTATGCCATACAATTTTGAGTGGTTAAGCTTTACCGATAAATTGACAATAAACTTAGGAATATTGTTAGATCCCATCTCAGTAATGATGTTGGTGGTAATAACCACCGTATCGTTAATGGTACATATATATAGTATGGGATATATGCACGGCGAAAAGGGATTTCAACGTTACTATGCATTCCTTTCCTTGTTTACATTCTCAATGTTAGGATTAGTTGTTGCAACAAACATATTCCAGATGTATATATTCTGGGAGTTGGTGGGAGTATCATCATATCTATTGATAGGATTTTACTATACTAAACCAGCAGCAGTATCAGCATCTAAAAAAGCATTTATCGTAACACGTTTTGCCGATTTAGGATTTTTGATAGGAATATTATTACTATCATTCTATACAGAGACATTCTCATTTGATCAATTAACAGCAGAAGGAGGTTTCTTCTTGACATCAACATCAGGAGCAACATTCATGGGCTGTTCAGTTGCATCATGGGCAATGGCTTTGATATTTATGGGAGGTGCAGGAAAATCAGCAATGTTCCCCTTGCACATATGGTTGCCCGATGCGATGGAAGGTCCAACACCAGTATCTGCATTGATACACGCAGCAACAATGGTTGTAGCCGGAGTATATTTGGTTGCACGTCTATTCCCTGTATATCTATCAGTACCTGATGTATTAGAACTTATAACATGGGTAGGAGCGATAACTGCTTTATATGCAGCAATAGTAGCATGCGTACAAAGTGATATTAAGCGTGTATTAGCATTCTCAACCATATCACAAATAGCCTTTATGATGGTTGCCTTAGGAGTATGTACCTCAATGATTCCCGGAGAAGGCGGTTTAGGATATATGGCATCAATGTTCCACCTATTCACACACGCAATGTTTAAAGCATTGTTATTCTTAGGAGCAGGAGCTGTGATACACGCAGTACATTCAAATGAGATGAGCGATATGGGCGGATTACGCAAATATTTGCCAATAACACACATAACATTCTTAATAGCATGTTTGGCAATAGCAGGAATACCTCCATTCTCAGGATTCTTCAGTAAAGATGAAATTTTAGCAGCAGCTTTCAATAAGAGTACATTCTGGGGTGTATGGATGACAGTAGTAGCAGCAATAACAGCATTCTATATGTTCCGTCTATATTTTGGAATATTCTGGGGCAAAGAGGCAAAACACGAACATACACCACACGAATCACCGGCAACAATGACAGTGCCATTAATAATTTTGGCAGTAGTAACATGTGTAGCAGGATTTATACCATTTGGTGAATTTGTAACATCAAACGGAACAGCATACCATATACACATTGATCCCGTTGTGGCAACAACAAGTGTAGTGTGTGCAGTAGTAGCAATATTGTTGGCAACATGGTTATTTGCAAAACCAAATACCAAACCAGAGAAGATGCAGGCAGCATTGCCAAAACTACACAAATGGGCATACAACAGATTCTATATGGATAATGTATATCAATACATAACCCATAAAATAATATTTGCACGCATATCAAAACCCATTGCTTGGTTTGACCGTCATATAATTGATGCAACAATGGATATGTTTGCAACAGTAACCAATGTAGCGGCTGATAAAATTAAAGGATTCCAATCAGGTAAATTACAATCATACGTATGGGTTTACATAGTTGGAGCAATGGTAATAGCCGTAGCAGCAATGTTGATATTTATCTAATAAAGAAAATAGAAAAAAATAATATAATATGAGCATTTTATCAATATTCGTAGTCATACCCATATTAATGATGGGAGGTCTCTTCCTTTCGAAGAGCATGACACAGATAAGAACTGTTGCAACAGTAGGATCAGCATTACAATTGATAGCATCTATTGTATTAGTTGTATTGTTTTGTGGCGAGAGAGCAGCAGGAAATACAGCAGAGATGTTGTTTATGGCAGACCATGTATGGTTTGAGCCATTAAACATACACTATGCGGTAGGAGTTGACGGAGTATCTGTTGCAATGATTTTGCTATCAGCAATAATCGTATTTGCAGGAGTATTTGCATCATGGAAAATTAATCCTCTACCAAAAGAGTTTTTCTTATGGTTGATACTATTGTCAATAGGAGTATATGGATTTTTCATCTCAATTGACCTCTTCACAATGTTTATGTTCTATGAGGTTGCATTGATACCCATGTATCTGCTTATCGGAATATGGGGAAGCGGAAAGAAATATTACTCAGCAATGAAGTTGACTCTTATGCTAATGGGAGGATCAGCACTATTGATGTTGGGAATATTAGGAATATATTTTAACTCATCAGTTGACGGCAATTTAACAATGAATATCCTTGAAATTGCCAAAAACAATGCAATACCCGAAAGTATGCAAAACATACTATTCCCATTAACATTCGTGGGATTTGGAGTATTGGGAGCAATGTTCCCCTTCCATACATGGTCGCCCGATGGTCACGCATCAGCACCAACAGCCGTATCAATGCTTCATGCCGGTGTATTGATGAAACTTGGAGGCTATGGTTGTTTCAGAGTAGCAATGTACCTTATGCCATATGCAACAGTAGAGTTATCATGGATTTTCTTGATTTTAACAGGAATAAGTGTATTCTACGGAGCATATAGCGCATGTGTACAAACTGACCTTAAATATATCAATGCTTACTCATCAGTAAGCCACTGTGGTTTAGTATTGTTTGCCTTATTGATGTGGAACACAACAGCAATGACAGGAGCAATAATGCAGATGTTATCACACGGATTGATGACAGCACTATTCTTTGCATTGATAGGTATGATATACGGACGTACACACACACGTGATATTCGCGAAATGGGCGGATTAATGAAGATAATGCCATTCCTTTCAGTATGCTATGTAATAGCAGGTTTGGCATCATTAGGATTACCCGGATTAAGTGGATTTGTAGCCGAGATGACAGTCTTTGTGGGAGCATTCCAATGGGACGACACTTTCCGTCGCGTCTTTACAATACTTGCATGTACTTCAATAGTTATTACAGCGGTATATATATTACGAGTAGTAGGTAAAATTCTATACGGACCTGTACAAGATGAGCATCATGCGACCCTTACCGATGCCGTATGGTATGAGAAATTCTCAACAATAACCCTAATAATTGCAGTAGCAGGAATAGGAATGTTGCCATTATGGGTATCAGACCTTCTACGTGATAGCATCTCAGTAATAAGCGAGCGAATTTTACAATATATCTAAAATAAGAAAGAAATAATAATATGAATTACGCAGAGTTTTTAGGAATGGGAGCCGAGATGACCCTTATGGTGGTTATAATTCTCCTTTTCATATACGATACATTTGCGCCTTCAAAATGCGGAAAATATCTTCCCATAACCGCAATAACATTATTAGGCATACAAACCCTCTATTTGGCATTTGGTAACTTTGCCGACGTATCGCTATTTGGAGGAATGTACATAAGTGGAAGTGCCGAGCAGGTAGCAAAAATAATACTTAACATCGGAACAATATTAGTATTCATACAAGCAGCATCATGGGTAAAAGATGGTGATATGCAGATTCGAAGAGGAGAATATTATGTTTTGACACTCATAACACTATTGGGAATGTATTTTATGATGTCAGCCCAAAACTTCCTTCTATTCTTCTTAGGATTAGAGACTGCATCATTGCCAATGACAGCATTAGTAGCAATAGAGAAATACAAACAAAATTCATATGAGGCAGCAGCCAAGTATCTATTCTTTGCAGTATTCTCATCAGCATTAATGTTGTTGGGTATGTCTTACATCTATGGTGTAACCGGAACCCTTTATTACAACGGAATACTATCAAACATAACAGCATCACCTCTTACTATATTGGCAGTAGTATTGTTTATTGCAGGAATGGGCTTTAAGTTATCATTAGTGCCTTTCCACCTATGGACAGCCGATGTATATCAAGGAGCACCAACAGTTGTAACATCATACCTGTCAGTAATATCAAAAGGAGCAGCAGCGTATGCATTTATGATGGTATTGAAAGATGCATTCGGAACAGCAGATTTGGTATGGCTTACAGTTATGTATGCAATAATAATTTTGACAATAACAGTAGGTAACCTATTTGCAATACGTCAACAAAACATAAAACGTTTCCTTGCCTTCTCATCAATCTCACAAGCAGGATATATCATGTTGGGAATTATGGCATGCAATGCACACGGAGCAACATCATTACTATACTATGTATTAGTTTATATCTTCTCAAACATAGCAGCCTTTGCAGTGGCAGGAGCAATAGAGCGAGCAAGTGGTAAATTAAACATCAGCGATTATGACGGATTGTACAAAACCAATCCTAAGTTAAGTGTGGCAATGATGTTGGCAATGTTCTCATTGGCAGGAATACCACCATTTGCAGGATTTTTCAGTAAATTCTTTATCTTCTATTCGGCAATAGAGACAGGAACAACAGGAATGTATATATTGGTATTTATAGCATTGCTAAACACAATTATATCGTTGTATTACTATCTATTGGTAGTAAAAGCTATGTTCTTGAAAGATAGTGAAGCTCCTATTGCCACAATAAAATCAGACGGATATACAAAAGCAGTAGTCTTTATTACCGTTGCAGGTATAATCTTGTTAGGATTGGTAAGTTGGGTATATGATTATATATACGGAATGGTAATATAATACCAAATTTATAATTTCTAACACTTTAGGAGATATATTAAAATATCTTTAACAACTCAATAACATAAAAAAAACTATCTTTGCGACACAAAAGCGAAGATAGTTTTTTTGTACGCTTAAAGTAAGGAACAGCAAAGGATAATATATAAACTACTATGATATATATAATTTTTATAGCATTTGCGTTGTTGAGCTTTATAGTTCAGCAAGTATTAAAATCAAAATTTGATAACTATTCAAAAATAATGCTACCTTCCGGGTTAACGGGACGAGAAGTAGCAGAAAAGATGCTTAAGGAGGCAGGGATAAAAGATGTAAAAGTCGTATCGGTACAAGGACAATTAACAGACCATTATAATCCCTTAACTTTAACCGTAAATCTTAGTGAAGGAGTTTATAATAGCAATAGTATAGCAGCAGCTGCAGTAGCGGCACATGAGTGTGGACATGCAGTACAACATGCGTATAACTATCCATTTTTGGCTATGCGTTCAAAATTAGTACCAATAGTAAGTTTTGCATCAAATTGGATGCAGTGGGTATTATTGGCGGGCATATTGCTGATAGAATCAGTTCCACAGGTAATGCTTGTAGGTATAATACTATTTGGACTTACAACCTTGTTTAGTTTTATCACACTACCTGTTGAAATAAATGCAAGTTCACGAGCATTGGCATGGTTAAAATCGTCAGGAATATCAAATGTATCAACATACCCTAAGGCAAAAGATGCATTAAAATGGGCAGCATATACATATGTAGTTGCAGCATTAAGTTCACTTGCCACATTAGTATATTACATACTTATATTTTCTTCAAGAAGAGACTAAAATATAAATACGCATAATAAAAAAGGTATTTAATAGAGATTTATCCCTCAATTAAATACCTTTTTTTTGCAATAGATATAAGAATAAAATTATTCAATCTGTTTTCTATAATAAGCACTAAGCATTTTACGGTCTAAAATTTTTATCATTTTATTATCCGCAGTTAAAATACCCAACCCTTGCATCTCTTCAATAGCATTACAGAATATAGTACGCTGTACGCCAAAAAATGAGTATATATCTTTATATTTTCCAACAAGAGCAATTTCAGATGAGTTGTAATTTGTGTGATAAAGAATCCAAAAAGCAAATCTCGCTTTAAAATTGTCAGCGGCAACCCTGTCAAAAGTTTCAATAGGAGTCTGAGCCTTTCTTGATAAGAATATAAGATAATTTAAAAGAACAGTCTTATAATTTTGAATAATAGACAGAAAATCATTTTTGCTAATAATCATAATTCCGGTATTATCCTCTGCAGCATATACATTAGTGGGATATTGATTATTACCAACAATATAATCAGGTAAAATATCGTTAGGGGCAGAAACGGTTTCGGTAAGTTTAAATTTAATGCAATTGCTTATTAACTCATACTTAACAGAACCAGAAATAACAAACCTGGTTTCGTTACACTCTTCACCCTTTTTGATGATAATATCATTTTTGTTGTAATTCAAAAAATCTAATTTGAATTTTTCTATAATCTCATTAAAAGTCTCAATACTCAATCCTGTGAAAAGAGGAATTTGCAAGAGCGAATCGTAAATACTCATTATATAAAAACAGTTTCTAAGAAAATAAATACAAATATAAATCAAATAACAATAAGATTGGCATAATAGCAATATGAAATAGTTAAAAAAAAAGGAATATTAACAAAACGAAAAAGGAACAGCAACAAAACATAATACTATTTGTTTAAAAAGTTGATAAGCCATAAAGTAAAACAATCAAAAAAATTTTTTTACTTACAAATGATAAGTGCTCTTAATTATTTATATATTTGCAAAACGTTAAACACAAAACAGTATTATGGAAAATTTTGCTTTCAATTTTAAAGATGCTTTAAGTGCCTTTTTGGTACTTTTTGCGGTGATTGATGTGCCGGGTCTAATGCCAATCATAATTGATTACAAGCGTCAAGGCAGGCCGGTAAATGCAACAAAAGCAGCGCTATACTCATTAGCCGCCTTTGTAGTATTTTTATTTGTGGGAGAAGCATTGTTAGATCTTTTCAATGTGGATATTGCATCTTTTGCTGTGGCAGGCTCATTAGTCATATTTGCCTTAGCATTTGAAATGATTTTCGGTATAAAAATATTTAAAACCGATGATACACCGGCAAGTTCAAGTGTGTTTGTGCCCATAGTATTCCCATTGATAGCAGGAGCAGGATCATTTACAACACTACTATCGTTGCGAGCACTATACTCGATACAAGATATATTGCTTTCACTTGTGGCAAACGTAATAGTCATATATATTGCAATCCGATTAGTTTCGTTCTTTGAGAAGATATTAGGCGACGGAGGAATATACGTATTGCAACGTGTATTCGGAATAATATTATTGGCAATATCTGTAAGAATGTTTATGTCAAACATAACACAAATATTAGAAACATTATAAAAAACAGATACAAGCAAAAAATATTATTTCTACTATAGGTTTGACAAAATTGAAACATAACTTAAATTTTGTTGAAAAAATTTGTTTTATATAAAATAAAACTTTAACTTCGGCAAAAATAAAGTGTACACACATTTGTGTCCCCCAAAAAAATAAATCAAAAAAAATAATATCAACGGATTATGAGTTATCTAAAGTTTGATAAGAGTTTGATGATAAATCTTGAGCAGTCATTACCGCGAGAGATTTTGAGAACCAATAAATCCGGAGCATACCATTGTACAACGTTGGTGGGTTGTAATACTCGCAAACAACACGGATTGTTGGTAATTCCCATTCCTGAGATGGACGATGAGAATCATGTAATGTTGTCTTCCCTTGACGCTACTGTCATTCAGCACGGAGCGCCTTTCAATTTGGGAATTCACAAGTATCAAGGCAATGTGTATAGCCCCAACGGACACAAATACATTCGCGAGTATAATTGCGACGATATACCTAAGACTGTATATAGAGTAGGAGGAGTAGTACTTAAACAAGAAAAAATATTTGTTTCTCACGAAAGTCGCATATTGATAAAATATACCTTAGTAGATGCGCACTCAGAAACAACATTGCAGTTCCGTCCATTCTTGGCATTCCGCAATGCAAACGATGTATGTATCGAAAACAATCAAATAAACAAAGAGTATAACGAAGTACCAAACGGAATAAGCTGTTGCCTATATTCAGGATATCCCAACCTATATATGCAATACAGCAAAAAGGTAGAGTTTGTAAGCGACCCTCATTGGTATAATGGAATAGAATACGTAAAAGACCAAGAGCGCGGATACTCTTATCGCGAAGACTTATTTGTACCCGGATACTTCCAAATGCCAATTAAAAAAGGTGAATCAATAATATTCTCGGCGGGAATAGAAGAGGTAAAACCACGTAGCCTAACATCAATGTTCAACAAAGAGTTGGAAGTACGACCACACCGTACTTCATTTTACAACTGTTTGAAAAATGCTGCACAACAATTCTATTTGAAGCGCAACAATGAGAATTACATGTTGGTAGGATATCCATGGTTTAAAGTAAGAGCTCGCGACCTATTCATCTCAATACCCGGCTGTTCATTACATATTGACGATGAGCCAATGTATCAC
The DNA here is from genome assembly GCA_017935575.1 of Bacteroidales bacterium. Lineage (GTDB taxonomy): Bacteria > Bacteroidota > Bacteroidia > Bacteroidales > G3-4614 > Caccoplasma_A. The sequence continues at coordinate 74,662 of JAGBHI010000050.1, forward strand.
AAAATGATGGATACAGCATTGGCAGCGTTAAAGAGGTATATGGATAGCGGAGAAATAGACAAAACCATAAAGGGAATTGACCAACCCGATGTACCCCTATGGGCAATATGGGCAATACAACAATATGCACAAACAGTATCATTTGATGAGTGTGTAAAAAAATACGGACAAATACTTGAAGATATCGTAATGTATATCTTAGAAGGAGGACACCCCAACTTGTTCGTACATGAAAATGGATTGATATACAGTGATGGACGCGAGCGATCAATCTCATGGATGACAACCCTTGCCGAAGGAGGACGTCCGGCAACACCACGAACAGGATATTTGGTAGAATTCAACGCACTATGGTATAATGCATTAAAATTCTGTCACTCAACAATCCGCGATAAGAAAAAAGCCACAATGCGTAATACTATATCAGATTTGATAGAGCAAATAGACATCTCGTTCAAGGAGACCTTCTTAAACGAACATGGATATTTGTACGATTACGTTGATGGCGGATACGGAGAGTTAAGCGTACGCCCCAATATGGTATTTGCCATATCATTAGAGTACTCTCCATTAGCACGAAAAGAGCGTAAAGGAGTCTTAGATGTAATAACCAAAGAGTTATTGACACCCAAAGGCTTAAGAACCCTAAGCCCCAAAAGTTACGGATACCGTCCCGTATATTACGGACCACGATATGACCGTGAGCAAGCCTACTACCAAGGACCAGCACGTCCATGGCTAATGGGAGCATACGCCGAAGCCTACCTAAAAATCTTTGGATTGAGCGGAGTCTCATTCATAGAACGAATGTTGATTGGATTTGAAGAGGAGATGTCAAATAACTGTATAGGAACAATATCAGAGCTATTTGACGGAAACCCACCATTCATCGGACGAGGAGGAATAAGCTATGCCGTAAACGTAGCAGAAATATTGAGAGTATTGAACCTAATGAAAAACTATAATAACAACATATAGATATGAGAGCGTTAATGTTTGGATGGGAGTTCCCGCCTCATATTCTCGGCGGTCTCGGAACAGCAAGTTACGGTCTAACCAAAGGAATGCACAAATGTGGCGATATGGATATAACATTTGTTATACCCAAACCTTGGGGCGACGAAGAAAAAGGATTTGCCAACATCATAGGAGCCAACAATACTCCGGTTGTGTGGCGCGATGTAGATTGGGATACAGTACAAAATCAGATAGGCAATACAATGAATCCGCAAACCTATTACGATTTGCGAAATAACATATATGCCGATTTCAACTATATCCATACCAATAATTTAGGTTGTATAGAATTTTCAGGACGCTATGCCGACAACATACTTGAGGAGATAAACAACTACTCGATAGTAGCCGGAGTTATAGCTCGCACAGTACCCTGCGATGTAATACACTCACACGACTGGTTAACCTATCCCGCAGGAATACATGCAAAACAGATAACAGGCAAACCATTGGTAATACACGTACACGCAACCGACTTTGACCGTAGTCGTGGAAATGTAAATCCCGATGTATTCCGCATTGAAAAAGACGGAATGAACAATGCCGATCATATCATAACCGTAAGTAATCTTACACGTCAAACAGTAATAGAAAAATACGGTATATCGCCCGATAAGGTAACTACAGTACACAATGCCGTAGAACCTATGAGCGAGGAGATCATGGCAATAGAGATGCCACGCAGCCCCAAAGAAAAAGTAGTAACATTCCTTGGCCGTATCACAATGCAAAAAGGACCTGAGTACTTTGTTGAGGTAGCAGCACAAGTATTGCGTAAAACAAACAATGTTCGCTTTGTGATGGCAGGAAGTGGCGATATGATGAATAAAATGATACGCCTTGCAGCAGAGCGCGATATAGCTGATAAATTCCAATTCACAGGCTTCTTACGTGGAAAACAAGTATATGAGATGCTCAAATCGAGCGATGTATATATGATGCCTTCCGTATCAGAACCCTTTGGAATATCGCCCCTTGAAGCAATGCAAGTAGGAGTGCCATCAATCATTTCAAAACAGTCAGGTTGTGCCGAAATATTAAACAATGTAGTAAAAACAGACTATTGGGACGTAGATGCAATGGCAGATGCCGTATATTCAATAATAACATATCCCGCAATGTATAACCACATGAAAGAGGAAGGAATACGCGAAGTAAACGAAATCAAGTGGGAATATGCAGGACAAAAAGTGATAGATATCTACCGTAAGGTAATGCAATGGTAAAACTTTAAAACAGCAATAAAATGAGAACAATCTGTTTCTATTTTCAAATTCATCAACCATTTCGTTTGAAACGCTATCGTTTCTTCGACATAGGTAACGACCACTACTACTATGACGATTTCAACAACGAAGAGATAATTCGTCGAATAGCAGAACGTTCATACCTACCCGCAAATCGTGCATTATTAGAGATGATTGAAGATTCGGGAGGCAAATTCAAAGTGGCATTCTCAATCTCAGGAGTAGCATTAGAGCAATTAGAGATGTATGTGCCCGAGTTTATTGACTCAATGCGTGAGTTGGCAAAAACAGGTTGCGTAGAGTTCCTATCAGAAACATACGCACACTCATTAGCCTCATTAACTGACCCCGAAGAGTTCGCAAACCAAGTAAAAGCACACGACGACAAAATAGAGTTGCTGTTCGGACAACGTCCCAAAGTATTCCGCAACACTGAGTTGATATACTCTGACGAGATAGCAGCAATGGTAGCATCAATGGGCTTCAAAGGAATAATAACAGAAGGAGCAAAACATATATTGGGTTGGAAGAGTCCTAACTACCTATATACTCCGGCAACAGCACCCAAAGTAAAACTATTGCTTAAAAACTATAAATTGAGCGACGATATAACATTCCGTTTCTCAAACTTTGCATGGAACGAGTATCCCTTAACAGCCGATAAATTTATGGGTTGGATAGGCTCATTACCCGAAGGCGAGGACGTAGTAAACCTATTTATGACATACGACACACTTGGTGAGTTGCAATCAGCAGAGACAGGAATCTTTGGATTTATGAAAGCCCTACCACGCTTTGCCGCAGACAAAGGAATAACCTTCTCAACACCATCAGAAGTAGTGTCAAAATACAAACCGGTAGATGTAATCTCAGTAAACGATCCAATCTCATGGGCAGACGAAGAGCGCGATACATCAGCATGGTTAGGAAACATACTACAAAAAGAGGCATTTGAGAAACTATACTCAGTAGCAGAGCGCGTACGCTTGTGTTCCGACACACGTTTAAAACAAGACTGGAACTATCTACAAGCATCAGACCACTTCTACTACATGTGTACAAAACACTTTGCCGACGGAGTAGTACACAGCCACTATAGCCCATACGATTCAGCATACGAGGCATTCACCAACTATATGAACGTATTAAGTGACTTCATAGTACGCGTTGAAGAGCAATTCCCCGATTCAATTGAAAACGAAGAGTTGAACGCACTAATCACAACAATTCGTAACCAAGC
>JAGBHI010000005.1 GCA_017935575.1 Bacteroidales bacterium
AATATATTCCGTATCTTTGCTCCGAGGTTAATTGTTTATACATGAGCAATACAAAAGTAATTAATCTTAGGGAGACTTCGGTCTCCTTTTTTTGTATTGTCAATGATAACTACCTTTGCACTTTCTTCTTGAAATTACATTAAATTATGGCGATAAGGAACAGTTTTTTACCTATGTCAAATTTATGTGAAAATTGCCCTTGAAAAAATATGCTAATGATTTGGATATGAGATTTATTCTCAGTACTTTTGCATATTCTAACAGTGAGTTCTTATTTACATATGAGAAGATTATAAAAATAGTTTATCGTAATTGAGGAACTTTGAGAAAAGAATAACGAGATATTAATTAACGTCTTAGTACATAACATATTACAATAATGAAAAAATACATTCTTAGAAAGGCCTTGATTCTTGGGACACTTCTTATTGCTTTTGGATTTGTTTTAGAATCGGCGTGGGCAGGAGAACAAAATGATTGGGAGAATCAGCATGTATTTGCCATTAACAAAGAAGATGGACATGCTACTTATATGCCATATCCCAATAGTGAGGAACTGTTTAAAGATGCAAGACGAATTAGATTTCCTTGGGTAACAACAAAATCTCCCTATTTCAAATCACTAAATGGCAAGTGGTGTTTTAATCTTGTCTCTGAGCCATCACAACGTCCGTTGGATTTTATGAATGACGGTTATGATTTCTCATCATGGGATACAATACCTGTACCCTCAAATTGGGAGATGTTAGGTTACGATAAACCTATATATTGCAACGTAGAGTATCCTCACGAAAGCAATTACCCCTACATTCAACGTCGCGAAGGATATGATGGATATGGAGTAAATCCTGTAGGTTCATATCATAAAGAGATAATAGTTCCTGCGAATTGGGACGGCAAACAGATATTCATTCATTTTGGAGGTATCTATTCTGCTGCTTATCTGTGGGTAAATGGCGAAAAAGTGGGATATACACAAGGAGCTAACAACGATCACGAATTTGATATAACCCCCTATGTAAAAGCTGGCGAAAAGGCAAGCATAGACGTACAAGTATTCCGTTGGTGTGATGGAAGTTATTTGGAGTGTCAAGATATGTTCCGTATGAGTGGAATATACCGTGATGTATATCTATTTGCAACACCAAAAAGTTTTATCCGCGATTACTATATAACATCAAAACTTAATCCCGAGGCAGGGTATAAAGCAGGCGAGGTAAAAATAGAGGGTTGGATAAACAATAGAGGAGATAAAACTTCAACCTCAACTCTTAAGGCTCTAATAACAGATATTAAAGGAGATACAATTGTTCAATTTGCTCCTCAAACCATAACTGTAAAAGCAGGAGGAGAGGAGAAAGTCTCTGTATTGGCGCAAGTTTCAAACATAAATTTATGGAGTGCCGAGCACCCTAATTTATACAATACAATATTTACTCTTTGCGATGAGAATGGTGTTGAAACAGAGGTTTTTTTGGTTAAATATGGTTTCCGCGATATTAAAATTAAGAATGCACAACTCTTATTAAACGGTACTCCTATAATACTAAAAGGAGCAAATCGCCACGACACTCACCCCGTTTTCGGAAGAGCAGTAAATACAGCATCAATGTTGAAAGATGTATTGATGATGAAGCGTGCGAATATGAATACAATTCGTACAGCCCATTATCCCAATCAAGCTAAGATGTACGATATGTTTGACTACTATGGGTTGTTAACAATTTGTGAAGCAGATGTAGAGTGTCATGCAAATCAAACAATCAGTGCAGATACAACATGGGAGGCAGCATTTGTTGACAGAGGTTTGAGAATGGCGTTACGCGACCGTAACCACCCATCAGTAATAATGTGGTCGTTAGGTAATGAGTGTGGCGATGGTATAAACTTTGCAGCGGAGCGTGCAGCAATAGAGGCTGTTGACAACCGTCCAATACACTACGAGCAAGGCTGGCAATACTCTGACTTTACAGGAAATATGTATCGAACAATTGAGGATTTGAGAATAATTGATACAACAAAAGTTGATAAAGCCTTCTTCCCCGATATATTGGCAACAGGCGACACTGCTGCTGCATGGAAACCTCACTTCGTATGTGAGTATGCACATGCAATGGGTAATGCGATAGGAAACCTTAAAGAGTATGTCGATTATTTTGAGGAGGATAATCGTACAATAGGTGGTTGTATATGGGATTGGGCAGACCAATCAATCTATGATCCCCAATTGTTGAAACAAGGTATTCGCCAACTTGCAACAGGATATGACTTCCCTGGTCCTCACCAAGGTAATTTCTGTTGTAATGGAATAGTAACAGCGACAAGAGAGATAACACCTAAATTAATGGAGGTTACAAAGGCATATCAATCAATAGATTTCTTAAATTTCAATCCGGCAACGCAAATGGTAACTCTTAAAAACAAGTTCCACGATACCGACCTTAAAGATTTCTATATGGTATGGACACTTGCTTGTGATGGTAAAGATATAAAGAGGACTACCCGTAGCAGTAAGGTGAACTTACCTGAATGTGCTCCCGGTGAGAGTGTTGAGATGGAGATACCTTACGGAATAAATATGATGACCGACCCATATGCCGAATATACCGTTAAGGTTGAGGTATTCTCAAAACGTAAAACTCCTTGGGGCATAGAGCACCCGTTTGCAACTGAGCAATTTATTGTACGCGAGGGAGCTGATCGTACACAAGTTGCAAGAGAATATATAGTAGATAAAATCAAATTTACTGAAACAGATTCTACTCTATATATAACAGGGCATGATATGGATATTACATTCAATAAAAACACAACATTCATCACCTCTTTGAGATACCATAATGGAGAATTCCACGAAGAGATGTTCCCAACAGGCGAAGGTCCAAGATTTGATAGCCACCGTTGGATTGAGAATGATGGTTATAAAGAGGTTGACACCCTTATGACAGAATCATTTACATATAAAATGGCTCGTGATAAAAAGAGTATTTTGGTTTCAGCAACTGTCTCATCTTTAGAAAAATGTAACTATACTATTGACTACGAGATATTTGCTAACGGACATGTAATAATGGATATAACCTACCGTCCGTTAACCGAAAATCTTCGTCGTATGGGATTGTCGGCTGTTGTAGCAGGTAATAAACATATTGTTGAATATTATGCAAGAGGTCCATGGGAAAACTACGTTGACCGCAAAACAGGAGCATATCTTGTAAATCACAAAACAACAGTAGAGGAGATGGAAGAGAGCTATATGAAGCCTCAAACAATGGGTAACCGTGAAGATTTGCGTTATTTGTCTTTAACCGATGACGCTGATCACGGAATTGAGATAAATATTAACGGTCCGGCATCGTTCTCAGCTCTTTACTTTACCGATATGGAGTTATCAAAACTTCAACACGTTTGGGAGTTACCCGAAGCGCGCAGAGATAATATAATCTTGCACATTGATTATATGCAACGCGGTGTTGGTAACGCAAGTTGCGGACCTCAAACTATTGAGAAATATCGCATACCCGGAACAGGAGAGTTTAAACACAGAGTATCAATAGACCCACACTGGCCAATACCTACATTCTAAAACAGTGAAAGGGAATATATTTACATAATATAATGATATTTAGGAGAAAGTAGTTGCATCGCAACTACTTTCTTTGTAAAAATATGATTATAGAAATAATACATTATGATTAATTTGATTGAAAATAGCATTAAGAACATTACCAAAACATATCAACAAAACGAGTTGGCTTTTTTAGCAATGCAGGGGAAAATTGAGCTGCAGTTAAGAGACAAGATGGCTTGGTATATTGAACAAAAAAACGCCAACTATGGATATGTAAGGAGAGAGTATAATCCTTATGGTCGAAAAAAATGTGACATTGCAATTCTTGACCAAAATTATAACCCCAAATGCTTAATTGAGTTTAAAGCACACTCTTTGGCAAGATATGAGAAAGAATTTTTAGATGCTTGTAAGAAAGACATCAGTAAAATGAAGGGAATATCTCAAAAATTGCAGAAATTTCCGCAGAAATTTTATATATTTTTCCAAACTGAACACACCGGCAATAATATAGTGGATAATGAACAAGGTAAAAACGGAATGATTACATATTACAAAAATATCCCCATTGGTGTAGAAAAAGCTAAAAAATATAAATCAGTTCAAAAATTTATCTATAATCAATGGGATAATGATTATTCACAATTTGGGACAATAAATAAAACGGAAATTGATGCAGGAGAATATTATGGAATTGGAGTTAAAATTCATGTAATGATTTTAGAAATTGATGAAAATTCACCAGGCTATCTAAGTTTATAAATTAAAAATATGAGCAAAGAGAGTGTGTCAAAATGAAAATACCCTCTTGAAAATCTTACACTTTAAAACTTAAGAGAAAGAAAAGTCCATTCCAAAGCCCTATTTAGGGCTAAGAGATGGACTTTTCTTTATTATTTTTGAACAGAGTTCTTACAGATAGTAAGTTGCTAATTCATTTTTTTGTATTTTGACACAGCCCCTTTTATTATTAATTTCCTCTAAAAGTTTTTAGGATAATTAGAGTTTAAAACTAACCGCTGACAACTATTATTAATATCTGACAGCTGATAGCTAACAACTAATACTTCACAACCTTATAAACTTTTGCAGGTGTCGCTACTATATACACTCCGTTATTGTTTACAGGAAGTGATAGCGAACCATTTAGGTTACCTTGCCATACTGCAATACCCGATGCGTTGTAGATAGTTACTGCTCCCTCTACTCCGTTTATTTGAAGGTTATCGCCCTCAAAGAAAATTGCAGTCTCGGGAGTGATATTCTCTTCAACTCCTGTTAAATCGTGGTCGCCAACATATGGAGTTCCTGTTACCACAACATCATAGATGTCGGGAATATTTACAGAGTTCCACTCTATCTTCATTTGCTTAATGTTTTTGAGTGCCGATACATTCAACTCGGTTAGTGCCTCATTCAAATAACCCATATCAATCCACTCTCCGTCTGCCAACAGGCTTATAGCTGGAAGTTCTGATACCGAATCAAATGTTGAGTTATGGAATATCTGTATTGTCTCAAAATTGAGGTTTTCGGTAAAGTCATAAGTTATCCAACCCTCTTCTGTTGCGCAGTATGATGTTGCAAGAGAGCGGTCGTCAAGAGCCGAGGAGAAGACCCCTTTGTTATCTTCTGCAACAGCTATTTCACGTCCCTCATAAACTTTTACCTTTATAACTTTTAACCATAGTTCGCCTTTTGTGCTTATTAATCGCATCTGAACGTAGCGTCCTGTTGCATTATCAACTACTACGCTATATTTTTTATCAACTATATTAGCCGATGTAAATGTTGCTACGTTGCTCCATGATGAACCATTGCCTGATACCTCAATAGCGCAATCACCCGAAGGCTGGTCGTTGCTGTCAAACTCTATCTCAACTTTGTAAATATTTTTGCTTGAACCAAGGTCAACCCTTATGTAGTCTCCTGCATTTTGTGCTGCACCACCCCAGAAGAAGCTATCGTTGCTGTAATTTATTACGTTTGAAACAGCATTGCCCTCGTATTGGGTTATGTTTGTTGATGCACTTACAGGGGTTATTACTCCTGTTGTAGGTATGTTGATGGTTATTGAGGGTATTCCAATCTCTTTTGTTACATTGCGCGATACGTTGCGTACTCTTACGTATGCCAACTCAATGGCAGTTGTTCCGTTGGGAGTAAATGGAGTCCACTCTTTACCATTTACAGAATATTCATAATAGAAATCGCTTGATATATAATTTGATGCCGATACGGTTACCTCTTTAATAGAGTTTAGGTTTATACCAACATAGTCGCCCGATGACATTGTAACGTATGTAAGTCCGTTCAATTTTACGTTTGATGTTGTTGATGACAACGATACCGATGCAGGTAATACTGAAAGATTATGTATTATCTCGGCATTACGGTTGCGAGCAGGTAGCGAGGGAGCGTAGTCGTAATATTTAGTCATCAAATAGTCAACAAAAGGCTCCATATTTGTTTGAGCCGGGTGTACCTCAAAGTAACGTCCATTGGCATCTGTTCCTGTACCCTCAACTGTGTAGGCTATGTGAGCTGAATCTTTGTGTAGTTTTGCATACTCTTTTGATACGTTTGCGTAGTCAATCCACTCATTCATTGAGCCCGGGTTCTTCATCCATGAGAGCGAACTTTTAATGATATTGCTCATTGATGCAAGTTTCTTGCTCCAGAATTTTATATCCTCATACATCAAAGCCTCTTCGGCAGTAGGGCTGTTCTTCATTATCTCAAGAGCCATACATGCATCGTATATATTACCGCACTTTTCAATTAATGATGCTGTTGTAGATGATGGTAGGTTGCCATAACTATATCCGTTTTTAAAACTGTTGTATAACGAAATCATATCAGATGGTTCGGCAGTAGCATCGGTATTTAAACAGAATGTTTTGAATGCTGTTGCCAAATCGGCATTATCGGGGAAGAGATATGCAAAACAATCGTTCCAATTTTGTTGAGAGTTAAATGATGCAGTATTCCAACAATAATCGGCACCACCAAAAAGAAATATCTTTGATGCTTCACCCTCTTGCATGGGGTTAAATACTACTCCACCAAGTGCAGTTATTGGTGCATTTTGTGCAGTATAACGATAGTTCATGTGGCTCATATACAATCTGTCATCGTAGTTATCGTTACAGTTATTGTTCCACCAAAATAGGGGGTTACGACCTAATACGTTTTTCATTGTTTGACAGTTTGCTGCTGTAATATTTGACCACACGTTATCTCCTGTAAAGGCTATTACAACATCTTTATCAATGCTTGACAACTGCGTAAGAGTTGTTGTTGTGTGGGCTATTGAGTATGCTGTTGGCACAAAGAATAGGGGAGATACCTTATCATCGGCAGATGCAGATGATGTATTATATTTTGCCTTTAATTTTGCTTGTACTTGAGCAGGGAGGTATGCGGTCATCTCAGCATTGGGAGTGAAAGACATATCGTCAATAAATACGCCAAAACCTCTTACTCCGAGATTGTACATCTTGTCAAATTTCTGCATTATCTTTTCAATACCGGGGTTCATTGCGCTCTTGCTGTCAAAGCTCATTCCACCATGAAGTCCGGGGTGTATAGCCCAAACAAAGTTTACGTTACACTCTTTTGCTTTGGCTGTTATAGTAACAAAATCAGATTGGGTGAGAAGCCCCAATTTACGTTCGCTATCGCTAAGAGTAGTGGGGTAATCTTCGTACCACGAACCGGCATGATAGGGGTCTGCTTTAGGACCATAAATAAATGTGTTGAGTTTGTAGTGTTTGAAGAACTCCAACAACGATATTATCTGCTCAACGGTGTAGGGTTTCCCGTAAAATCCCTCTACCAAACCTCTGTATTGAGTATAGGCGTAATCCTCTATGGTTACAGGATTTAAAGTTTTATTGCTGTTAAGCATTTGACGAAGTGTTGATACTCCGTAAAATACTGAGTTGTTTGCATTACCGAGAATAACAATGTTTCCATCGCTTGTTACGTGTAATAGGTATGGGTCATATTTGTTTGAGCCTGATGAGAATACACTGCGTGATAGTCCGCATTGTGTTGCATAGGTATCAGCCTCTTTACCTGAACCGTTAACTCCCACATAGATATATTTTGAAGAAGATGAGAACCTATTGAAAGCAGGAGATATCCCTTTAGCCTTTAGTGTCTCTGAAATGTAGGTTTTCACATTTTCGGGTACACCATCTTCAAGAACTACATTCATTCGTGTAGTAAGAGTAACCTCTCCACTACCCATAGTTATCTTTTGAGGAGTAGGGTAAATTTTATAACTCGCAAATGAACTTGTTGCTATAAATACAAAAAATAGTAGTGTAAATAATTTTTTCATATTGTTGTGATTTTTATTTTTAATTGTTTGGGAGATAAAAAAATACCTCTGCTTTCGCAAAGGTAAAAAATATTTTAAATATTATATTGTTTTTTATTTATTAACTAATCTTTATTCCAAAAATAGATAGTCGTAATGGATAAATGGGCGTCCTCCCTTGTTCCCTGCCAAAGAACGCGCCTTAGTGCTGTCGCAGGATATTTTACCTACTCCTATTGACTCTCCCTCAGCAGTTACTATCTTTACTATATCATCTTTCTCAAACTCGCCCTCAATTGATACCACACCTATTGGCAATAGGCTAACAGCTTCCTCTGAAAGTAATTTTGCTTTTGCCTTTTCGTTTATTACCAACGACCCTTTTGCATAACCATCAGAGTGAGCAATCCATTTCTTTACACTCGAAATCTCTTTTGTTGAGGGTGTAAAGGTGGTGTATATAACATCGCTTTGGGGGTTAAGCAAATCGGGCAAAATATTTTCGCGTGTTCCGTTTGCAATAATAACGGTAATACCCTCTCTTGCAACCTTTCGGGCAATGTTGGTTTTGGTTATCATTCCACCTCGTCCAAACGATGATTTTTTTGTCTGTATAAACTTTGAAAGGTCTTTGTCTGCAGCAGTTATCTCTCTTATTACGGTAGTACCTTCATCTGTAGGGTTTCCATTGTATATACCGTCAATGTTACTTAAAATTATTAGAGCCTCCATATCCATCATTGTGGCTATCAATCCTGAAAGCTCGTCATTATCAGTAAACATCAACTCGGTTACAGCTACGGTATCGTTTTCGTTTACAATAGGTATTACCTTGTTTTCGAGCATCACCTCAATACACTGCTTTTGATTTAGGTAAAGGCGACGTGTTGAGAAACACTCTTTCATTGTGAGTACCTGACCGCAACTTATTCCGTGTTTGCTGAATAGCTCGTAGTAGTTGTTAAGGAGTTTTACTTGCCCAACTGCTGAGAACAATTGACGCGATTTTACTGCATCAATCTTTTTATCAAGATGTAACTCTCCACGCCCCGAAGCTACAGCTCCCGACGATACAAGAATAACTTCAACGCCGTTTTTATGCAGTTGTGCAATTTGTGCTACAAGCGAAGCCATACGCTCTTTATCAAGCATACCATCTTTGCCTGTAAGCACATTACTGCCAATCTTTACAGCTATGCGTTTAAATCGGTACATCGCACAAACAATTATATCTATTTCTTACGAATTTCGTAGCGTTTAATCTTACCACTTATTGTCTTGGGTAACTCATCAACAAACTCAACCACACGAGGATATTTATATGGAGCAGTTGTGCGTTTAACGTGGTCTTGAATCTCTTTTATAAGCTCTGCTCCGGCTTTGCTTTTATACTCTTTTGAAAGTACGATAGTTGCCTTAACAACTTGTCCGCGAACCTCATCGGGTACTCCTGTTATGGCGCACTCAACAACAGCAGGGTGTGTCATCAATGCACTTTCAACCTCAAAGGGGCCAATGCGATATCCTGACGATTTGATTACATCATCGGCACGTCCGACAAACCAGAAATAACCATCTTCATCACGCCAAGCCACATCACCTGTGTAGTATATTCCGTCGTGATGAGCCTCTTGAGTAAGTTCGGGGTTACGATAGTATCCCATAAACAATCCAAGAGGTTTGCCTTTGTCGGTGCGAATTACAAGTTGACCTTGCTCTCCGTCCTCAGCCCAACGTCCGTCGGCAGTTAATAGGTCAATATCATATTGTGGGTTACGAACTCCCATTGAACCCGGTTTTGGAGTTATCCATGGATAAGTTGCAACAGTAAGAGTTGTCTCTGTCTGACCAAATCCCTCCATAAGTTTTATGCCTGTTAAGCGATAGAACTCATCATATACTTTGGGATTTAAAGCCTCTCCGGCTATTGTACAATATTTTAATGATGAGATATCATATTTTGTAAGGTCCTCTTTAATGAAGAAACGGAATACTGTTGGAGGAGCGCAGAACGATGTGATTTTGTATTTGCTTATCATCTTAAGCACATCATCTCCCTCAAACTTCTCAAAGTCGTATGTAAATACGGTTGCTCCGGCAATCCATTGTCCGTATAGTTTACCCCAAACTGCTTTACCCCAACCTGTGTCGGCAAGAGTTAGGTGTAGGCTGTCCTCTTTTAGGTTATGCCAATAAGAACCTGTTATTATGTGTGCCAATGGATATGTAAAATCGTGGATAACCATTTTGGGATTACCTGTTGTTCCCGAAGTGAAGTACATCAAAGATATATCATCATTCTTATTTGGGTTTTGAGGTTTCACAAATGGAGCTGCCTCCTCAATACCTTTGTGGAAATCTTCCCAACCTTCGGGGATTTTAGGACCTATTGATATACATTTTTGTAATGAAGGAGATTTCTCAATTGAGTTATTAACATGGTTTATAACTATGTCGTCTCCAACAGCTACAATAGCTTTTATATCAGCCGCGTTACAACGGTATATTATATCTTTTTCAGTTAGTAGGTGTGTTGCGGGAATAACCACAGCACCAAGTTTGTGAAGAGCAACTATTGAAAACCAAAACTCATAGCGACGTTTTAGTATAAGCATAACCATATCGCCATGCCCTATACCTAAAGAACTGAAATAAGAAGCAGTTTTGTCGCTCTCGCGTTTCATATCGGCAAAAGTAAAGTCGATATGCTCACCTTCGCTACTTACCCAAGTCATTGCTATTTTGTTAGGCTCTTTCTCTGCCCAAGCATCAACTATATCATATCCGAAGTTAAAGTTCTCAGGAACGTTAACTTTATAGTTTTTCATAAAGTCCTCTTGCGAAGAGAACGATGTTTGATTTAAATATTTTTCTAACATATTTCAAGTGGGTTACCCCTTTTTTACATTATTATTGCAAGAAATTTAACGGCTTTACCGTCCAATGCTTTCATTCCGTGAGGACGTTGAGCATCAAAGTATATACTGTCTCCTTCATTCAAAATTATCTCTTTACCTGCTATTTTCAATAGCATACGTCCCTCAATCACAATATTAAATTCTTGTCCTGAGTGGGTATTCTCATTTATAGGAGTATCTTCATTTTTAGGTTCAACTGTTACAATAAAGGGGTCTGCCTTACGGTTGCGGAAACCTGCACCCAACGATTGATATTTATATGCTTTTGTACGTTCAACAGCAGCACCTTGTCCTTTGCGAGTTAAGAAGTAACTGCTCATGTGAGGCTCATCGCCAAACATAAGAACCGATAAATCAACACCGCAACATTGACTTATTTTATGTAAAACACTTACGGGAATATCTACTCTTCCCGATTCGTAATTGATATATTCGCTCTCATCAATGCCACTCATTTGCGCCATTTCGGCAGGAGTAATATCCAAAGCATCGCGTAAACCTTTTAACCTTGTGGTTATTTGTATTATTTGCTCGTTCATAATATAAAACTGTTACGTTTTCAAGTCGCAAATTTATAAAAAATCAATGGAAATATATATTTAATTATATATAAATATCAATTAGTATAGTAAATCATTAGTGTCCCATAAAATAATTAGGGACGAGTTAAACATTAAATAAATTAGGCCCATTAAAGCCGAATCGGTCTTTGTCATATTGAAATTTAGTTTTGTCAAAGAGGTCTTTCAAGTGTGTTTTGTCAGTAAGCGAAA
>JAGBHI010000006.1 GCA_017935575.1 Bacteroidales bacterium
CCAACGAAGAAAATATTGATTTATTTAGCCCCTGAACTATATTCAGATATTGTTTTCGGGTGCAAAGATACAACTTTTTGGCGTAATATTATAATTTATAGTAACTTTTTATTGTTAAATATTTTAGTTGTTAACTATCACTTGTTAGGTCATTTGAGACATCAGAGTCATTAAGGTCATTAAGATAATTAGAGTTTAGAAAAGAGTAACAACTAACAGCTGAGAACTGATAGCTGAGAACTAATAATTAGATAATGCGATATTTACATTCATCATATACTTCTCTATTGTTGATGATTTTAGTATCGCTTTTTTCTCGCGTTTTAACATATCGGGCAGAAGATACTCCCAATAGGGCTTCATCTTGCTTAAAAATTGGGTATTACCAAGCAGACGCGGAGATAGCTTCTCATACATTGCATCGTGCATTGTTTTTACAAGTGTACGTTTTTCCTCGTGAGTAAACTCTCTATCCTCTTTATACTCTTGTGCTAAGGCAGGGTTAGCAAGCAGGCCTCTTCCTAACATTACGGCTTCTACATTAGGGAATTGCTCCTCAATGCGCTTAACGTCTGACAATGTAGTTATATCTCCATTATATATTATAGGGTGTTTACACTCTTTGTAAAAATTGGCAAATTCTTCTATATCTACTGCCTTTTTATATTGTTCTACTCCCAAACGGGGGTGCATGGTTATGCTATTTAAGGGTGCTTCATTTAATATGGGTATTAAAGTGCACCACTCATCTTTGCGCTCCCACCCCAAACGCATCTTTACAGAGAATGATATATCGGTATTTTGTGTAACCTCTTGCATTAATTCCTGCACCATTTGTGGATATGGCAATATTCCTGCTCCTCGCCTACGCTTGGCTTGCAGTATAAATGAGCAACCCATATTTATATCCACTCTTTTATATCCCTCACTACGTAGCAATTGCAATAGTGGTTGCATCTCTTCGGGTGTCGAGGCTATTATTTGTGGTATCAGATTGGGTACACTATTATTCTTTTGCTCTATATCGCGAATATCCTTATTGCGTATTTCGTTTCGTTCATATCGCAAAAATGGTGTATAGTAAGCATCTATACCCCCAAAAACCGAATTGTGTATATTACGCCATACTGCCTCGGTGTATCCTTGTAATGGTGCTGAATATATTTTCATAATTACAAAGATAAGTTATTTTTGAATATTTACTAACTTTGCAATAACTGCTAATATAGACTATTTTTATTTATGAATATTTTAAGCGAACTATACTATAAAGCGATCGGAGTGCAACCAAAATCGGTTGTTAAACTTTCGGGAGATGGTTCTAATAGAACCTACTACCGACTATTGTCTGACAAAGGTAGTTTAATTGGCGTTAGTGGTGTATCTACTGATGAGAATAACGCGTTTATTACTATTGCCAATGTTTTTAATGAGTGTGGTATTGATGCGCCAAAAGTTATTGAGATTAGCAGTGATGGCATGCACTATCTGATTGAGGATTTGGGAGACGAAACTCTATTTACATTATTAAAAGAGAGCCGAGAGTGTGGCGTATTCAATGACAAAGATTGTGAAATGCTATGCCAAACAATGGCGCTGCTTGCCGATATTCAATTCAAGGTTGGAGAGAAGTTAAATTTTGATATCTGCTATCCTGTTGCCAACTTTGACCGGGTTTCGGTTTTCTGGGATCTGAACTACTTTAAATATTGCTTCTTAAAGGGCGTAGGTATTGAGATTGACGAACCTGCTTTGGAGAGTGATTTTGAGACTCTTTGTAACTTTCTATTAGAAGAGAACGACAACACATTTTTATATAGAGATTTTCAATCTCGCAATGTAATGTGGCACAACAACAAACCCTATTTTATAGATTTTCAGGGTGGCAGACGTGGTCCTATATATTATGATGTGGCTTCGTTCGTGGGACAGACTCGTGCAAAATACAGCAACGAAGTTTGCGAAAAGATGATTAATGCCTATATCTGCTCTTTAAGGAAATATAAAGAAGTTAATATAGACGATTTTTATAAGAAACTAAATATTTTCAGAATTTTCCGTCTGCTTCAAACTTTAGGGACTTATGGTTATAGAGGATTGTTTGAGAGAAAGAAAGCATTTATTGACCCTATTCCCGCAACTCTTAACCAAATTGACGAGCTTTTAAATGGCTACAAAGATGTGCTCCCGTATATATCAAAGGTAATGGCAGAGGTAAAAGTTCTTCCTCGTTTTAAAAAATCGGATTATAAGGGATTAACGGTTGATGTTATGAGTTTTTCATATCATAGAGGTATCCCCGACGACTATTCGGGCAATGGCGGAGGTTTTGTTTTTGATTGCAGAGCCATTCATAACCCCGGCAGATATGAGCAATACAAAAAGCTGAACGGAACAGATGCCCCTGTTATTGAGTTTTTGGAGCAAGAGAGTAATATTTGTGAGTTTTTGGATAGTGCTTACTCAATGGTTGACAATATGGTTGATACCTATATGAAACGTGGCTTTACTCATATTCAAATATGTTGCGGTTGTACAGGCGGACAACACCGCTCGGTATATAGTGCAGAGCATATCGCAAAACATATTGCCGATAAATTTGGAGTGAGAATTAATGTTAAGCATATTATGTTGAACCGCTCTTATACTATACCTGAAAGATGAATGCAATTATTTTAGCAGCCGGATTAGGTACTCGTCTCCGTCCATTGACAGACAACACTCCAAAGGCATTGGTTGAAGTGGGTGGTAAAACTATGCTTGAACATCAGATTTTAAATCTTAAAAAAGCAGGAGTTGAGAACCTTGTTATAAATATTCACTATTTTGGCGAACAGATTATTGACTTCTTAAAGGCAAACAGCAATTTTGGTTTGAATATTAAGATTTCTGACGAAAGAGAACTTTTGCTTGATACCGGCGGTGGCATTACAAAGGCAGGGTGTTTGTTTGAAGATGACGCTCCTATTCTTGTTCACAATGTTGATATTTTTACGAACGTAGATTTAAAAACAGTATATAGCGAGGGAGATAAATATGATGTGATGCTGGTTACAGAAAAACCCCGTTCAAATAGAGTTTTATTCTTTGCGGATAACAAATTATGTGGTTGGAGAAACAAAGCCTCCAACGAAACTATTTTAACTTCGGAGGAGTATATCCCCACCCCCAACGATGAGCGTGCTTTTATGGGAATACACGTTTTAAATGCCAAAACTATTCGTTTAATGAAGGAATACAAAGAGGCTTTCCCTCTTATTCCTTTTTATCTGAATGCATCAAAAAACGGAGAACTTAATATTGGCGAACTGTTTTGCAACGATGATATTGTAAGGGTCGATGCAGGCAAACCCGAAGTGCTTGACAAATGTAAAGAGATTATTGATAAGTTTTATTTGTAATAATCTTAAAAACCTAATAATAAAATAGGGCTATCCAACCGTTTGGTGAGATAGCCCTTATATCTAAAGTTAATTTATAGTTATTAAATTACAACCTTTGTAGTTTTTCTATTTGTCCTAATGATATAAGCACCTTTTGACAGATTGTTTATATCAATCTCCTCCCCACTTGTTACCATTTTATTAAACACTACGGTTCCGCTCATATCATAAACGGTTACCTGTATTGGCTCTGTAACTCCATTTATTATTAGTTTTCCGCCACTTACAAATGTATTTATTGAAGCATCTTTACAACTATTTTCAATACCCACAAAGTCCGTTTCAATAAAATTTGTAAACTCTTTCCACTCTGCCGCTTGCTGATATGCAGACAACGAGCCTTGTGGAATATATACAGGTATTGATTTATTACAATCTGTAAAGCAGAACGAACCTGCAACAGGAGGTGTCGGATTGAATGATAAAATCTCCTCTATTGATGCCATATTTATTGCATTGGAGCCAATTTTTTCAACTGAACGACCTATGGTAACACTCTTCAACGAATCACATAATATAAATGCATACGAGCCCACTTCTGTTACCAAATCGGGAATTATTATCTGTTTTATTTTTGTATTATAAAAGGCGTGTGATCCAAAATAAGTTATTGTTTCCGGAATATTTACATTTTTCAACAACTTACACCCTTGAAATAGCCTATCAGATATATACATTAGAGATTCTGAAAGTTTTGCAGATTTAAGTGATGTACAATTGTAGAATGCACCATAACCAATCTCTTTTACGCTATTTGGGGTTGTAATTTGCTCCAATGCTACACAATCATAAAAGAGATGCTCTCCCATAGTTTCGACACTATTGGACAATACTATATTTTTAAGTTTCTTACAATTATAAAATGCTGATGAGCCTATTGTTTTTACGCCATTGGGAATAACAATCTCCTCTAAACTTATACAATTATAGAATGCAGATGAACCTATACTCCATGAGTTATTACCCATAGATACATTCTTTAATGAGGTACAACCGGCAAAAGCACTATTGGGGATTATTGAGTTTGTATTTATAACGGCATCTGTCAACGATGAACAATTGCTAAACACCGATTCGCCTAATGATGTTACGGTTTCGCCTAAATAAATTGATTTTAGCCCCGAACAATCTCTAAATGCCGATTTCCCGATAGAGTGTACCGACGCAGGAATTGAAACAGACTCTATTGATGTACAATTGGCAAAAACATTATCATTTATCAACCCCACACCTTCGGGTATATTCAGTTGGGTAATTAACTCCCCATTATAATAGAGATTATGAGGTTCATTTAAAGGCGATAAGAAAATGTCAATTTGTGTTCCGCACCAATTAGCCAAATCCTTCAAATGAATTTTATCCAATTTATTGCAATTTTGAAAAGCATATCCCTCTATTACAGATATTGATTTTCCGATAGTAACCTCTTTTAATTCAGTACAATCAGAAAAAACATACTCCGCTATACATGTTAACGAATCGCCAATAACAACTGAATTCAATCCTACACATCTGTAAAAAGCTCTTTTATTCAATGTAGTTACCGAATTGGGTATAACAATTTCCGAAAATCCGGAACACCCAACAAAAGCCCATTCGTCAATGGTTTTAAGAGATGTTGGAAGTTCCATTGAAGTTAATGACCAACAATCAGAAAAAGCATTTTTACCAATATATTGTAACGAATCAGACATCTCAAATTTTGACAGATATCCACAACCTGAAAAGGCATAATTTCCGATTTGTGTTATCTTGCCAAAATATGGTAATTCTTTTATTGAGCTACATTCAAAAAATGTATAATTATTAATTTTATCAAATAGGGGTTTCATCTCTAATGTTTCTAACGATGAACAACCCGAAAAGGCACTATTACCCAATGACTCTATTGTATCCATTTCAAGAGAGGTGATTGAGCGACATTTATAGAATGCTGCAGAGCCAATACTTCTTACCGATTTGGGGATATTTACCGAGATTAATGAGTCGCAACCCTCAAATGCCGATGCTCCTATTGATTCAATAGCATTACCCAAAGTTACACTCTTTAAACTTGTACAATTTTTAAATGTTCCTTCGTTTATATTTAGTACCGAATCGCCAATGACAACCGATTGCAATAACGGAGAACTCGAAAATGCATATGAAGCTACCGATTGTACATTGTCAGGAATTACTACCGATATAAGAGAATCGCAATTTGCAAAGGCAGAGTAACCTATATGCTTAACAGACTCTGGAATATTTACCTCTTTTAGATACCTGCTTGCACTAAAAGCATTGCTTGATATATTTGTTACCGCATAGGTAACGTTATTGTATGTTACTTCACTTGGAATATTTATAACTCCCTTATAGCAAGCATAACCATTATAATCTCTGATTGTTACCGAAACAGTTGTCCCGTTTGTATTTATATCATAATATACATACTTTCCATCACTATTTTTAACAGCAAAATCATGAGCATCAATTGTTATTACCGATAATGAACAGAATAACGATACAATTAAAAATTTAAGAAAGTAGTTGTGTTTCATAAGCCTAAAATTTATATGGTTATACTATCTGTTTGATGTTGACACAAATATACAATTTGTTTTATAATAAAAGAAGGTGTAACAAAATAATTTGCCACACCTTAACATCTTTTATTTTACCTCCCCCATTTAACCTATATTAACATTTTAATTATATCATAGAGTGCTAAATCAATGAAACGCTCAACATTTCTCATTCGGTTTACAGAGGGTATTGTTATAAGGCGCGATTGAACACTACCTTTGCAATATACGGCAATAGCAATAGTACCTACAGGTTTTTGCTTGCTTCCGCCAGATGGACCTGCTATACCTGATGTTGCTATGGTACAATCGGTCATAAATTTATCGGCAACACCTTTTGCCATTTGTTCAACCACCTGTGTACTTACTACTCCATACACATTTATACTCTCCTCCTCTACTCCGAGTATATTGGTTTTTATTGTGTTATCGTATGCCACTACTCCACCCATAAATACAGTTGAAGCCCCTGCTACTGATGTAATTTTTGAAGCGATACCTCCTCCTGTACAACTCTCGGCGGTTGATATGGTATAGGATTTTTCTTGTAATAGCTTTATAAGGATCTCTTCAAGGGTCAAATCGTCGTAAGCTATTATGTTATCTTTTAATAACTCGTCTAACCTTACGGTTGCTTGATACATATCGCAATAGAGACTCTCCTCATTATTGCCACGAGCAGTCAGGCGCAAGCGTATTATATTTGGCTTAGGTAGATATGCCAATTTTATTGATGAGGGCAACGAGGACTCAAACTCCGATAGATATATTGCCAATTTTGACTCGGTAAAGCCTGTTACTACACGAGTTGAGTGAAATATTTTTTCGGTGTTTCCGATGTTTTCAAATATATGAACAACTTGGTCATCAATCAACTTTTGCATCTCGTATGGCACACCGGGTAACGATATAAGTTGCTTTCCATCACGCTTAAATAACATTCCGGGAGCTGTTCCTACCGGGTTGGGTAATACTTTACAACAATCGGGAACCATTGCCTGTGAGCGAGTAAGAGAGTTCATCTCTTTGCCTAATCGTGCAAAAAGAGCATCGTTGCTCTCTTGGGTTGCTTTTGAGAATATCATCTCGCCACCAAATATTTCACAGAGTGTCTTTTTGGTTATATCATCGTTTGTAGGACCTAACCCACCTGTTACTATCACTGTATCAACTCTTAAAAGAGACTCTTCTACGGCAGTGATTATCTCTTCCGCACGGTCTCTTATGGCTGTTGTGCGTAACACTTCAACTCCTACAAGATTGAGTTTTCGGGCAATGTATCCAGAATTGGTATCTGTTACCTGCCCAATAAGAAGTTCGTCGCCTATTACAATAATCTCAACTTTCATTACTTTTCAGCTTTTATTGCCAACACCCTTTGCAGTAATGTTGGGTGAGAGTAGTGAACCTTCACGTATATATTATCGGGAGTAAGGTTACTCAACGATTTTACCGATAGTTTTTTCAAAGCAGATATAAGCTCCTCGCCAAAGCCATTAGATGAAGCGAAATTATCCGCTTCGTACTCTGCCTTGCGAGATATGGCATTCATAATTATGCCTGTTGCCATATCTATCGGGGTGTATAGTA
This sequence comes from Bacteroidales bacterium, assembly GCA_017935575.1. Classification (GTDB taxonomy): domain Bacteria; phylum Bacteroidota; class Bacteroidia; order Bacteroidales; family G3-4614; genus Caccoplasma_A. The sequence goes on from JAGBHI010000006.1 coordinate 7,598, forward strand.
TTGCAAATGCTATTAGCGATACGGCAAATGCAGGTGTTGCCAATCCCATAGCCTCAGCCATTGTTGTGCTTGATAAAGCAAGCGACAATACATAGAACTGTATTAACATTGTTATGGCTGCCGCTATAAAGTTTTTAAGTGTATGACGTTTTTTATAGTGTCCTATCTCATGCGCTAAAACCGCAACAACTTCTTGTACCGACAACTCTTCAATAAGGGTATCGTATAATACTATTCTTCGTCTCTTTCCTATACCCGAGAAATAGGCATTTGCCTTTGTTGAACGTTTTGAACCATCAATTACATAAATATTGGTAAGTTCAAAGTTTGCTTTTTTGGCAAATTTTTCGATTTCATCGCGTAACTCGCCTTCGGGCAATGGGGTTTGCTTATTAAACAAGGGTACTATTACTTGCGAATACAACATTGTTGCAAGCAATGATACCGTCAATGAGACCAAAAATGCTGCCCACCAAAAGTTTGTTCCGAGAATTGTATAGAGCCACACTATTAATGATATCAAACCTCCGCCTAATATTGTAGCAAGCAAGAGCCCTTTTAATTTGTCAAGGATAAATGTTTTAGGTGTTGTTTTATTAAAACCAAAACGCTCCTCTATCACAAATGTATCGTAAATTTGAAAGGGTAATGTTAAAATATCGTATGCCACAAAAATTATTGCCATAAATATTAATGTCTGAACTATAATATTTTGACTTATTGTAGTACAATATTCATATATTGCCCCGAACGCCTGCATCTTTAACATTGCCAACATCACCAATGTTGAGAATGTTGATGTTATTAG
>JAGBHI010000051.1 GCA_017935575.1 Bacteroidales bacterium
ACAGGAACTGAGGAAGTATATCCACTACTACAATAATGACAGAATTAAACTGAGACTAAAAGGAAAGAGTCCGGTGCAATACCGAACTCTTTACCAATAAAACTTTTTATTAATCCGTCCAACTTTTTGGGGTCAGATCAAGTTTCCGTTCGTTTTTTTGTCAGAGACTACTTAAAGTAAATTTTATAAATATAATTGGTTTATTCAATTTATTTAACTATCTTAGAGCAGTTTTTGAATAATTAAAAACCTAAAATATAAATAATTATGTTAGAGAAAACTCTTGTTATTTTAAAACCCTGTACTATTCAAAGAAGTTTAATAGGTGAAGTTATTACTCGATTTGAGCGTAAAGGCTTAAGATTATGCGGTATGAAAATGACTCAGCTTACTGACGATGTTCTTAGCGAGCACTACTCTCACCTAAGTAGCAAACCATTCTTCCAAAGAGTTAAAGACTCAATGATGGCTTGTCCTGTAATAGTTTGTTGTTTTGAAGGCGTTGACGCTATTGAAGCCGTAAGAACAATTACCGGTCCCACAACAGGTCGCAAAGCTCCTGCAGGTACAATTAGGGGCGATTTCAGCATGAGTTTTCAAGAAAATATTGTTCATGCATCAGACTCTCCCGAGACAGCAGAAGCAGAATTAAAGAGATTCTTCAAACCAGAAGAGATTTTTGATTATAAACTATCTACTTTTGATTATTTATACGCTAACGACGAATTTTAAATAATTAACCAAAAAGATTTATAATCATCTTTATATATAAAGGACAAACGAGATTATTGGAGAAACCATCTCGTTTGTTTTTTTATATATTCTATTACTCCAAAAAAATAGGACACCGATAGCTCTGTATTAAAATTATTTTCATATGTGAGGTAAACCTTGAATATATTTCATTCACTATGAAAAATATTAAGCAAACTTCATATTTTTCGCTCATTTATCGCTATATTTGAGATAAACTTTGAATATAATTTGCACTCGCTGTAAAAAATATTGAAGTAAACTTCATATTTTTCGCTCGTTTATTATTATATTTGTAAGGAAATGCGAAAAGCATATTGATTAGTAATTGTGAGAAACTTTCTGAAATATTTTATCCCAATTATAATCGTTGCAATATCGTTTATTGCAAATATTGAGGAGTCATATTCTGCAACAGCAGAAGAGAGTAATGCAATATCTACTGAGCAAGTTTTGACTTATTCCGATTCATATGAACTTGAGTCGGAATTTTATCTACCTCCTCAATCACTGTCATCTGTTACATTTCGACAAAACACTTCAAAAAGGGTAAATAATAATCACAGACATAACATAATCTTTATTAGAGAGGGAATACCTACATCTTATGGGTATGATACGTTCGTTTCAAGCACCTCTCTCACTTCCAAATTTTCATTTACCAAATCTTTTCAAAGATTGATTAGCTTTGGTAAGCTTATCATTTAGTTTTATTCATCATTACGGCTTTATGCACTCTTTTTAGTATTATTCTAAAGAGATTGCAATAGTTACCTATAGGGAATTACAGATAATCCTATACTGTAATATTACTATATAGATAAATTCAACCTATTAAACTAAATGATTTTATATATGAAAAAAAATTTCATAAAAATACGTTCTATTAAAGATATTACTATTTCTGCATTTCTTATAATAGCAGGAGCTATAGTATCGGCTACCATTGATGGCAATGGAGCTATCTGGGGCGGTTGTTCGCTAATTATTTTGGGAGCAATTCTTGCCCTCGTTTTAAAATCTTCATATAAAGATATGGAGACTGGCGAAGTGTTAAAAAAAAGAGAATTCACTTTCCAACAAAAGATGAAGGGGACCTTATTACAGGCAGTAACCTCTTCTCCTCAAAATATTGACATATCAAACGAAGGAGTTGGAGAAGGTATAAGATTAGAGATATTCTATAGTAAAAAGTTAGGTAAAGCATACCTTCAGCTTTTTGAGTATGTTCCTTTTCAATATCACCCATGTTCTGAGGTGTATGAATATGAGACAGAGAGAATAAAAAACTTAGTTAAATAAATATTACAAATAAATAATCATCACAATTTAAAATTTTAATTCTATGGGATTACTTCAAATCTTTACACTATTAGGAGCATTAGGTATGTTCCTTTATGGTATGAATTTGATGAGTTCGGGACTTCAAAAGGCGTCAGGAAACAAACTTAGAAGTTTCTTGTCTGCTATGACTTCAAACCCCTTTAAGGGTGTTTTAACAGGTCTTGGAATCACATCAATTATCCAATCATCTTCAGCAACAACCGTAATGGTTGTAAGTTTTGTAAACGCAGGGCTCCTTACTCTTTACCAAGCAATTGGTGTTATTATGGGAGCAAATATCGGTACTACGGTTACAGCATGGTTGGTATCGTGGTTAGGCTTTAAAGCAGACATTTCAATTCTTGCTGTACCTTTAATGTTATTCGGTTTCTTGTTCTCTAATTCAAAGAAAAACCAAAAACAAAATATTGGAGAGTTAATAGTTGGCTTCTGCTTACTATTCCTCGGACTATCATTTATGAAAGAGGCTGTACCCGATTTAAGCAAGACTCCCGAAATTTTGGAGTTTGTAAAAACATGGTCAAGCTACGGTTTTGGTTCTGTATTGTTGTTCCTTGCCTTTGGTACTGTTCTTACATTGGTACTTCAATCATCATCTGCCACAATGGCAATTACACTTATTATGCTAAGTATGGGATTTCTTCCATTTAATATGGCATGTGCAATGGTATTAGGAGAGAATATTGGTACTACAATTACAGCAAATATTGCAGCGGCTGTCGGAAACACTCAAGCAAAGAGAGCTGCCATGTCGCATACTATATTTAATGTATTTGGAGTTATTTGGGCTTTAATATTCTTTACTCCATTCCTTGCTCTTGTTGGTGGAATTATTGAGTTATTTGGTTTGCCAAACCCTGCAGCAAAAGATTTTACCGTTACAAGTGCCTCAGCTGCCACAGGAGTTGCTGCACTATACGGACTTTCAATGCTACACACGCTATTCAATACCATTAACACCTTTATATTAGTATGGTTTATTAAATATATTGAGATAGCTGTTACTTGGCTTATTAAGACTCCTAAAAATCAAGAGAACGAAAACTTCAGACTTAAATATATTACTGCAGGTAATCTTGACACTCCTGAACTTGCTACCGAACAGGCATTTGATGAGATTATACATTTTGCTGAAATTTCAAGAAAAGGGCTTAGCTATGCTAAAGCAATTATCTCAGAAAATAACCCTGATAAGTTTAACGAACTTCGCAATAAACTTATTAAATATGAAGAGATATCGGACAGAATTGAGTTTGAAATTGCAACTTTCTTGAACGCATTATCGGCAGGAGATATAAGCGAAACTACATCAAAGAGAGTTAAAGCAATGTATAAAATAATAGGAGAATTAGAATCTCTTGGAGATTCAGGAGAGTCTATTGCGCGTATTCTTACTCGCAGAAACTCATACAATAAGAATTTTGACGCTCAAACTATTCAAAAACTTGAAGAGTTGACAGATGTCGTAGATAAGGCATACGAAGTAATGCTTATAAACTTAACTACTGCTCACGACGGAGAGTTAACAGATATTACAAATGCTTATAAAGCAGAGGAGAATATCAATACTCTAAGAAACAGCCTGAGAGACACTGAGATTGACGACATTGAGCATAACAGAAAGAGTTATCAAACAAGCGTATTCTACTTAGACTTGGTCAGCCAACTTGAGAAAATGGGAGACTATTTGATAAACATATCTCAAGATTTACAAAGATCTTTCGGTAAGTAAAAACGTTACTATTACAAATAAAGGGAGTGTCTAACAAGTTTTTTAGACACTCCCTTTTTGTTAGAAGTTGTATAACAAGAGGGTTTTCAAGGCTTGCGTAGCCCGAAAAGCGGAGTTTACTCGGCGTAAATGAGCATTTTGAGGGCAAGCGTAACGCAGAAATCACCTTGTTAGACAGCTTCTTATTTTATGATTAATCCGTTATTTTATCTCTATCACTTGATTTGGTAATATCTCAACCTTGTCAATTAATTGATGTTGCGAATTATAAGTTTCAACCTCCATCTTCTCATAATCATATTGTATTAATTGATAATATTTGTCTCCATTATCCATTTTAGCGTAGTCGGCAGGGTACTTTACCTTATAACTTTTTGGAGAACAGTGCGAGGTCAAATATATAGGTGTTTTAAGAGAGCCATCTTCACTCACAGGTGATGTTCTCATAAAGGTATGTTCGTGTCCTTGCAACACTAAATCAACTTCCCTATTCTTTATTACAGGGTTAAAGAAAATACGTTGAAGAAGTTGGTTAAATCGCCCCTTTGTTGAGTATATTGGGTGATGCATAGTTACTATTTGCCATTTTGCATCAGAATTTTTCAACTCACTCTTTAACCATCGTCTTTGATAAAAATATTTCCAGAAATCTTTATTTGAATCCAATAACATAATTTGCGCATCACCCAACTTTATTGACAAAAGAGCATTACCCCTATTATTTTTGGAAGAAGCATAGGGGAATACTAACCCAAAACGCTCTTCGATATATGGGGGCAATCCTTTTAGATATTCGTGATTTCCCGCTGCAGCCAATATCGGTTTTGTTTTTGGAATATCTTGCATTGATGCAAACCAATAATCCCAATACCCCGACATTGGGCGTTCAATTACATCTCCCCCAAAGAGATAAAAATCAACATCGGGATACATCTCAAATATCTCTGAAAATATTTTAGGAGTTACGCCTGTATAATCATCTTGTACATCTCCCAAATATATGAAAGAACGTTGCATATCCCTATATGGAATTCTAAAAGTGTACCAGCCTGTAGTATCGGTTGAATTAAGGACTCTATAAGAGTAACTTAATCCTTCAGGCAACGATGATATCTCTGCTTTATAATAAGCGGCTTTACCTGAACGCGATTTAAAGAGAGTTCCCTCTCCGTCAAAATGAAGAGTATCACCTAATACTGCAAGTTGTAGTATTGCAGGCTGAACGGTATCTCCACACATCCATGTAAAGCACCTCGACTCCTCCCCGTTTGAGCCATATGTCATAAGTAAATGTTCAATCTTATCCGATACCTTATAAGGGGGTTCGGGAATATTTCCAAACCATACATTCCAACGAGTAGCCACTAAAATTGATAAAGCAACTACAACCACTAATAGCGACAATGCAACTACTATTTTTCTCATATAAATACTAATTTAATATACTATTCTGACGAACGTTCTACATTCTTAACCCCTTTAACCGTTTTAAGTTTTTTAATAAGAGCGTTAAGAGCAGGCACATGACTTACCATTACAGTTATATGACCTTGAAAAAGACCATCGTTTGAATCAATTGATATACTTCTCATTGAGACTCCGTTCTCCTTTGATATTATTGAAGTAATGTTTGCCACAATACCTATATCGTCGTTACCCACAACTCGTAACACTACAACATATTGCGAGCCTTGTTTGCCCGACCATTTGGCAGGTACAACTCTATAACCAAAGCGACCTCTTAAATCGGGAGCATTGGGACAATCAACACGATGTATCTTAATTCCTCCTTGAGAATTTACAAAGCCAAATATTTCATCGCCATATATGGGATTACAGCACTTTGAGAGCTTATATTCAATATCCTTCAACGAGCCATCAATTACCAAAACATCTTCTTTGGTTGAAGTAGTAACAGATTGTTGAATATACTCCTCGGCAGAGCGTTGTTGAATATTATCTTCTTCTCCGTTCTGTTGCAACTGTATATATCTGTCTATAACAGAATTAACATCAATCTTTTCTTGTGCTACTGCCGAAAAAAATTTTGTTACGGTCTTAAAGCCCATCTTTCGGATAAGCAACATCAAAGAGGACTCATCAGGTTCAATTTTACGGTTTTTTATGCGTCTGAAGAACATCTCTTTACCATATTCTGCCTCTTTATTCTCCTCCTCTTTAAGTGCCTGACGAATTTTTTGTTTAGTGCGTGTTTGCGTTGCTATATTCAGCCAATCTTGTTTTGGCTTTTGCTGTGGTGATGTAAGCACAACAACAGTATCGCCACTCTTTAACTGATACCTCAACGACTGATTTTTATCATCAACTTTTGCTCCAACACATCTGTTCCCTAAGTTAGTGTGTATAAGGTACGCAAAATCTAATACGGTTGCCCCCTTTGAGAGTTTATACAAATCACCTTTGGGAGAAAACACAAAAACCTCTTTATCGTAATCGTCTTTACTGAAATCCTTAACAAGTTCAAGAGCCTCTTTATCATCGGACGACTCCAATATATCGCGCATATTATTAAGCCAATCGTCCAATCCGCTCTCGCTCTTTACTCCCTTGTATCGCCAATGAGCTGCAAGTCCATTCTCGGCAATTTCGTCCATTCGCTTAGTGCGTATCTGCACCTCTACCCAACGGTCTTCTGGACCCCATACCGTAATATGTAACGACTCATATCCATTACTTTTGGGAATGGTAATCCAATCTCTCATGCGTGAAGGATTTGGTTTATACATATCGGCTATTATAGAGAATATTCTCCAACAATCGGCTTTCTCTTTTTCTAATGGGGTATCTAAGATTATACGTATGGCAAAAAGGTCATAAATATCTTCAAAATCGGCTTTCTGTTTCTTCATCTTGTTGTAGATGGAGTATATTGATTTTGTACGACCCTTCATCTCAAACTTATAGCCCTCAGCCAAAAGTTTTTCTCTTATAGGAGCAATAAATGCCTCAATATATTTTTGACGTTTAGCCTTTGTCTGAGTAAGTTTTGATGCAATAGAATCAAATACCTCACGGTTTGTATATTTAAGAGATAAATCTTCAAGCTCAGATTTAATTTTGTATAGTCCTAAACGATGAGCCAACGGAGCATACAGATATGACGCCTCTGAGGCTATACTTAAACGATACTCTTTGTCGGGGTGATGATTAATCATTCTCATCAAACAGAGATTATCGGCGATAAGGATTATTATTACGCGAGCATCATTTGCAAACGACAAAAGGAGTTTTCTGAAATTATCGCTCTGTACCGTAGCATGCTTAGTATATAGACTCTCTGTTTTAAGAAGATGCGTAATTATATTAGCCACATCTTTGCCAAAACCGTCCTCAACCTCTGCTATTGTAAGACTTTCGTGAGCCACAACATTATACAAGAGAATAGACAAAAGAGTTGAACGCTCTAATCCAACCTCTTTTGAAAGTATTAATGCAGTATTTAAATTTCGTAGCAATATACTATTGCCGTGTTTATCCCTTCCGTATTGGTCATGACTTGTTGCGTCAGAGATTATAACACGCAGTTTCTCAAACTCTTCGTCGCTTATTATGGTGCGTGTTTGACGGCGCAATTCCAAATAAGAACGCAGAAAATCAAGTTTCTCTTCAGGACTGAAAATATCTTCTTTGGGTTGCATAGTATATACAATAAATAAATTACCCCAAATATATTATTTTTTTATGATAACTACATTGAATTTCTAAGGTTAATTTGTATATTTGCTTGTTACTATATTTGCAGTATAATAAAAATATATCGGGTTGTACTCTAACCCCACTTTGTTTGATATCAATAACAACTAAAATTATACGATATGAAGTATTGTTTTTCACAAGAGGATCTTGCTCAGATTAAAGCCAAAGGCATGAGTGTTGAGGCTGTTGAGGAGCAATTAGAGTGTTTTAAAAAAGGGTTCCCATACTTAAAACTTGAGAACAGTGCATCGCTTGGAAATGGCATTATGCAACTTACCGAGAAGGCTGAAGTTTATGCCGAGAAATGGGATAAATTGATTGAGAACGGAGTAAAAAGTGTAAAATTTGTTCCTGCATCAGGAGCCGCAAGCAGAATGTTTAAAGACCTTTTCGGATTTTTAGATGCACCCTACTCTGAACCCGAAACTGCTTTTGAGAAAAACTTTTTTGAGCATATAACTTCATTTGCTTTTTATAATGCTCTTGACGAAGCATGTAAGAAAAATGAGGGTTGCGATATAAAATCGTTGATTAACGTTGGAAAATATAAGAGTGTGGTTGAGAACCTTCTTGCAGAGAAAGGTTTAAACTATGGTTGGTTGCCAAAAGGATTAATTCTTTTCCACAACTACGACGCAGCTCCTCGTGCTGCAATGGAAGAGCATCTTGTTGAGGGCGCAATGTATGCTAAAAACGGCGACAGCACAGTAAATATTCACTTTACCGTATCACACGACCATATGCCATTCTTTAAAGAGCTTACTGCAAATGTTGTTCCTGCATACGAAAAAGAGTTTGGAGTAAAATATAACATATCATTCTCAGAGCAAAAGCCCGAAACTGATACTATTGCTGCTGATGGGGAGAACCAACCTTTCAGAGACAAAGGAGCATTATTGTTCCGTCCCGGAGGGCATGGTTCGTTGATTGAGAACCTTAACGAGATTGATGCTGATGTTATATTTATAAAAAACATTGACAATGTTGTCCCCGACTCTTTCAAAGCCGATACCATTCTTTATAAAAAAGTTTTGGCAGGAGTTTTGGCAGAGGCAAGAGAGAAGATTTTCAAATACGGACAACTTCTTGAAAGTGGCAACTACACAATAGATGACTTACGCGAAATAATATTGTTCCTTCAAAGAGATTTATCAACACGAAATCCTGAATTAAAGGAGATGGAAGATAGCGACCTTGCCATGTATCTTCTTAAGAAACTTAACCGTCCTCTTCGTGTTTGCGGTATGGTTAAGAATATTGGAGAACCGGGAGGTGGTCCATTCCTTGCATATAACGAAGATGGAACATACTCTCCACAAATATTGGAGAGTAGCCAAATAAATATGGCTCATGCCGAATCAAAAGCAGCATTTGAAGGAGGTTCGCACTTTAACCCTGTTGATCTTGTATGTTCGGTTAGAGATTGGAATGGCAACCACTACAACCTACCCGACTACATTGATAAAAATACAGGTTTTATCTCAGAAAAATCAAAGAGCGGAAAAGTTCTTAAAGCATTAGAGCGTCCCGGACTTTGGAATGGAGCAATGTCTGATTGGAACACTATATTTATTGAGGTTCCCATCTCAACATTTAACCCCGTTAAGACCGTTAACGACCTTCTTAGAGATACTCACTTATAAAAGTTACGATACTGATAATTGATGAAAAATTTATTTTTCGGAATATTTGTTGCAGCCTCTATGTTATTAAGCTCATGCGATAATAACAAAGAGGCTCGCAACCTTTATTACAAAGCTAAAAGTCTATATGAGCAAGGGCTTTACATTGAAGCAAAATTAGTTACAGATAGTATTAAAATTGTAAACAATACAGCTTTTGACGAGATTAGAGCCGGTATGCAACTTTCGCGTAAAGCTGAGCTTGCAATAAATGAGATTATTGCCAATGATGCAGACTCACTTCTTAAAATTTACAGAGATCAAGTTGATGAAATCATAAAAGATTTTGAGCTTGTAAAAAATGAGGAGTATCAGACCGATGGAACTCTCGTTTATAAACACGACCCAAATAGAGATAGCCAAACAAAATCGTGCATTAGAACATATGTTACCGAAGAGGGAGAACTTGTAATACTAAGCGTATATTGCGGAACAAATGCCATTCAACACGAGAGCATTAAACTTACAGCATCAAACGGAACTTTTGCGATGAGCGAAGTTATACCTTACGACGGAGCAAGAAACTATCGCTATAAAATTAATGGACTGAATATTGAGACTATAACATACAACGAACCTAAAACATTAGGAATAGCTCAATTTGTAATTGGCACTAAGGGCGCCCCTATAAAGGTAAGCTACGACGGCAAACGTCCATACTCATACACCTTAGAGAAGAGTAGCAGAAAAGCTATTGTTGAGAGCTATAAATTTGCTAAACTAATTAAAGAGGTTAAACGATTGGAGAGAGACGAAGCTATTGCTTCAAAAACTATCGTTATTTTAAGAAAACAGATTGAGGATCATAAGGGGGATAGTATATAGTTGTTAGTAACAATTAAATAATTAAGAAAAAAGTTTTTCTCTCAAAAAAATGTATATTGTGCAGAGTTTTGGCATATACAACCATTTATCTTTGCAATAGATAAACTACTGCAAAAATAGGAAACGAGAGAAATAATATATATAAGTAAAACAAAAAAGTATAAGAATATGGAAAGTGAAGAGAAAAAAGTAAAGGTTACCGTATCGGACGATAAACTAAAAGCTCTAAAAGCTGCTATGGATAAGATAGAAAAGAGCTATGGTAAAGGTTCTATCATGAAACTTGGCGACGATATGGTTGAAGAAGTTGCCGTTATATCAACAGGATCTATTGCTCTTAATGCTGCCCTTGGTGTTGGCGGTTATCCTCGCGGAAGAGTTATTGAGATTTACGGACCTGAATCATCTGGTAAAACAACTTTGGCTATCCATGCTATAGCTGAGGCTCAAAAGAATGGTGGAATTGCAGCTATTATTGATGCAGAACACGCATTTGACCGCTTCTATGCCGAGAAACTTGGCGTTGATGTTGAAAACCTTTGGATTTCACAACCCGACAGCGGAGAGCAAGCTCTTGAGATTGCCGATCAGCTTATCAGATCATCGGCTGTTGATATAGTGGTAATTGACTCTGTTGCAGCCCTTACTCCAAAAGCTGAATTGGAGGGAGATATGGGCGATAACCGCGTAGGACTTCAAGCACGCCTTATGAGTCAGGCTTTGCGTAAACTTACATCAACAATTAGCAAAACAAACACAACATGTATATTCATAAACCAACTTCGCGAGAAGATAGGTATAATGTTTGGTAACCCCGAAACTACAACCGGTGGTAATGCTTTGAAATTCTACTCATCAGTTCGTTTGGATATACGCCGTGTATCTCAAATAAAAGAGGGCGATGAGGTTATTGGTAACCAAACTCGCGTTAAGATTGTTAAGAACAAAGTTGCTCCCCCATTCCGCAAAGCAGAGTTTGATATTATGTTTGGCGAGGGTATCTCAAAATCGGGTGAGATTATTGACCTTGGTGTTGAGTACGGAATTATTAAGAAGAGCGGTTCTTGGTTTGCTTACGGCGATACAAAACTTGGTCAAGGCAGAGACGCAGCAAAACGCATGGTTATGGATAACCCCGAACTTGTAGAGGAGTTGGAAAACCTAATTATGGAGGCAATTAAGAATAAATAGTTGTCAGTTGTCGGCTAAAGCCGCCCTATGGGTAGTTGTTAGTTTTTAGATAAATACAAAAAAATTAGGAGATTTATTATTGGTAGTTATGAAAATAACCATTGCCCTTTTTAGAGCAATGGCTATTTTTTTATAGTTGCAATATAGTATTATTGTTTAAAACTAAAAAGGTTGTTGACGTAACCATTCTGCCATAAAACGATCATATACTATATATCCGTTATCTGATTCATAAAGAAGTTCTTTATCAATAAGTTTTTTTACAGAGTAACTTACACTGCTTGCTGCTCGTAATTTATGTTTTGAAATAAAATCTCCATTAAACAACTCTTTAACACACCCTTCACGTGCTACTGCTTTAAGCAGACTGACACTTGTTTTAGGGTAAGCTTTTAATAAATCGTTATATGTATATTCAAATTCCGATATTATTTGATTAATTGCATAATCTATCGTAAATTCATATATTTCAGAAGTGTAACCATATAATCGGTTTAAAACTGATTGTATATACCATGTATGACCCTCAAACTTGCGGTATATTTTATGAAACATTTCAGTAGTTAAGTTCTTACCTGCATTACTGAAGTGGCGTATTGCAAAATTTGCATAATCTTCAATATCAATAGCTCCAATATTAAGGATTTGTGTGCTTTGATAAAATGGTTTATTAGCAGATGTAAACATCTCTTGCATAATATGTTTTTTACTGCCGGAGAATATAAAGTTTACGTTTGGCAAAAATTGTATGTATGAGCGCAATAGGGCTTCAACTCCTTTTTCAGGATATTCGGTAATTTGTTGAAATTCGTCAATTGCAATATAGCATTGTTTCTCTGATGAGGCTAAATAATCAAAAATCTCTTTTAGTGTTACCTCTTCAGTGGTAGGTATAATATCTACCATAAATTTAGGCATTCCGTTAAACTCATCAAAAGTCATAACAGGACGACAACTCTTTATAAATGAAGAGACTCTACTCATTGCCTTTTGAGGTATTGTATCAAGTTGCCCCAATACAGTATTAGCAAACAATGTAACAAAATCTGAGAGCGATTGAGTAGAAAAAATATCCATATAGAAAGTTACTATATCGCTATTCTCTTTTTTAAGATTGTAAAAAAGATGACGAATAAGCCCTGTTTTACCCATACGGCGAGGAGATATTAATGTAATATTTCGCGCATTATACAATGCCTCTATCATTCTATTTTTCTCTGTTTCTCTATTACAAAAAAATTCAGGAGAGTTATAACCTGATATTAAAAAAGGATTATTCGGTTTCATTGTATCACAATATTTTTGTTTCAATATTTTCGTAACGCAAATATCGTAATTAATTTTTAATATGCAAACAATTTAGCTGAAAATTATTAATATGATATATAATAGAGTAATAAATTTTGGTAATTATGAAAATAACCATTGCCCTTTTTAGAGCAATGGCTATTTTTATGTATAGTCATATTATAGCTATTAATGACCTTCTGCTGTAAAATAGAAAGGAACCGAAATAAAATTTTGATTACCCGCAGTGATCACATCAATATTATACATTTTTGCTTGTATATTATTATTATAGCCTTTACTATATAGAGTATCATACCCTTCAGATGGTGTATTAAAGTCCCAATAACCAATGAGGTGTGTAGTTGGATAATGGTCAAAATCAATAAGTGTCTCGGTAAGAACCAGATCATATAGACGTACATCGTCAATAATACCATCAAGTCCGGCACGACCAAATGCAGTTCCTCCAATCATTATTACATTAGATGATCTCCATTGAATAGGGAAGACCCTTGTTTTAGATGATATAAGTTCTCCATTAAGATACAAATAAAAAGATGTACTACCATCATCACTATTATATTCCTTACAAAAAATCAATCGATACCAGGTTTTAGGGTGTAATATAAGATCTTGCGATATTGGTAAAGATATCTCATTTCCAATAGAAGGAGAACGAGCTACACAATTAAATGTTCCGTCAGTATTAATCTGACTCCACATATAACCCCAATCACTTTGAGGCCAAGTATCTAGTGCCGAGCGAATATTCAATAGTTGAGTACCATATGTATCATGATTAAATTGATTAATATATACCCTAAATGAAATTGTAAAAGAGGACTCTTTACCAAATCCAATTTCATTATTAGGAATTGCAAAGGCATTCCCTTGTAAAGATACACCTAAATCAGATGATGCTACGCTCACAAAATTAGCAACACATTCCGTATCTCTTGTAATTGTTGTTGTGTATGTAGTATTTTCTACAGGTATTTCTTTCCCATTTATTACCCAATTTGAAAAAACATAACCATCTTTTGGTGAAGCAATAAAAGTAGCTGTTGAATCTTCTGATATATATTGAGGGCTTGATAAGCCATTAATCGTAACTGTTCCCGAATTTTCAGGAGAGACAACTGCTGTTACTTTCAATTTTGGTTTCTTTTCAAAATCGATATAATCTAACCCTGTTACATTGTATTTATGTTTGAGTACTCCATCTTTATAAATATTTAATATCCTATCATACCCTTGTGCATACGCACTGCTTACTATGGCTGCTATTGCTATTAGCAATGGAATTAATCTTTTCATATTTTTTTGAGTTGTTTGTTGTCGGCATCGCTAAACTCTGCCGCCCTACAGATAGTTGTTAACTTATTTAATAATTTTCTTAGTTACTACTTGTTCGCCTGATTGTACGGCTACAATATAGATGCCTGAAGGGTAGTTACCTACCTCAAGTATTGCGATTTCTACTCCGGGAGCAAGCGTCTTAATCAGTACGCCTTGCATATTGTATAACTGTACTTGATTAATTGGTTCTGGCGATGTTATTTTTACCTCACTTGATGATGCAATATATGTTATCTCTACATCAGCCACCTCTGCTTCGTTCTCTTCAACAGATGTAATATCGGTATCACCAAAAGTGATAACCTCAATGTTGTCTATTGCCATGGGGGTTACCATACCTGAAATGGTGATATTTACTTCATCTTCAGAAGAGAAGGTGATTTTGTCTATTTCGTCAATTGCTATTGATTGAAATGCGCCTTGCGATATTAAATAGACATTCATATAGTCAGTTGCCAAAACAGAAGGTATAAATATTTGCAACAATATAGTAGTGTAAAATATTTTCAATACTTTTTCCATTTTAATATCTTATTAAGTTATTGCAAGTGTTCCTTTATAAACTTTATATACACACATAAAAAAAGCACGGAACTTTTAGTTTATCCCCCCTTTGAGGTGTTTGGCGTAACCCAGACAGAAGAATAGACAAAAGCCCGTACTAAAAAGCACGAGCATCTTAACCATCACTCCTTTCTGTCTTTTTAGTCGCCAAACTTTCAAAGGGAAAGAATAATTGCTAAAACGCTTTTTCCAATATATTTAAAATGTGCGTATCAAATATACGCTAATGTTTCATAGGCAAAATTATTTTAAATTAGAAATTAGTTCGTGGCTTTGCCACAATTAGAAATTATAATTCTTAATTTCAATGTTTTTACTATTACAAAAGTATTAATATTTTTTTATTTAGCAAAGATGATGTAGCTTATTATCAGGTTTGTTGCTTGTATTAGGTCTTTAGGGTCATTAAAGTAATTCGCTAACAACTAACAACTGATAATTGGCATCAACTCATTCTGTTTTTATAATCTTCGTAACCGAATTGGCGGAGTATGGTTGCTGTTCCGTCTGATGCAAGCCACGCTATTGAGGGGTGCGATACTCCGTTAAACATTGTGGTTTTTACAGTGGTGTAGTGCATCATATCGCAAAGGATTATGGTATCGCCTATTTGTGGCTCGCGGTCAAAGGCATAATCTCCAACAAAATCGCCACTAAGGCATGAGTTTCCGCCTAAACGATATACGGTTTCGCCTTCACGCGGTTGATGCGCTCCCTCTACCTCGGGACGGTATGGCATCTCTAAGCAATCGGGCATATGGCATGCAAACGAGACATTTAGCATCAGGGTGCGAATACCTCTGTTTTCTACTATATCAAGCACTGTTGATTTTAGATATCCTGCTCGCCATGCAAAGGCACTGCCCGGCTCTAAGATTATTTGTAAGTTTGGATATTTTGCTTTAAACCTACGAAGTAACGATACAAGATGTTCTACGTCGTATCCTGCACGAGTCATCAGGTGTCCGCCTCCCATATTCAACCACTTTATTTGTGATAACAGATTGCCGAAACGCTCCTCTATTTTCTCCAACACGTTTGCCAACATATATGAGTCGGACTCACACAAGGTATGACAATGTAAGCCCTCAATGCCTTGTGGCAATTGCTGTAACTTATCGGCTGTTACTCCCAAACGCGAACCGGGTGCGCATGGATTATAAAGATCGGTTTCAACTTGTGAATACTCGGGGTTTATGCGTATTCCGCATGAGATATGACGTTCTGATGCCTCAATCTGAGGACGAAAGTGCTCATATTGTGTAAGCGAATTGAATGTTATACGGCTGCTACACTCCATTATTTTTGGGAACTCCTCGTTGCTATATACCGGTGCATAGGTGTGGGCATACGACTTCATCTCCTCAAAAGCCAAACGAGCCTCTGATAATGAACTTGCTGTTGTATATGGTATATACTCTCGTACTACATCAAAGACTTTCCATAGGGCAAAGGCTTTGAATGCCATTATTATATCAACTCCTGCTCGCTCTTTTACCGTACGTATGAGTGATAGGTTTTTACGAAATTTATCCTCCTCGAGGACAAATGTTGGTGAGGGTATATTTTCTTTTTTCATATTTTATTTTTATTGGTCTAATTAGCCAAATAAGAGCAATTAGTCAAATTAGTATTTTTTATATTAACAAACTTACGGACACAACTAACAACTAACAACTGACAACTACAATATAGTATATCGTGCAAATTTTAGCAACAAGGTTTTCTTTCCTACATTTATAAATTCTACTTCAACTTTTCTGTTATCTCCTTCTCCCGACATTGATAGAACCTCTCCCACTCCAAATCGGTCGTGCTTAATACGCGAACCAATTTTTAGCTCAGCTGATGCTCCATTTGTTGCTCCTCCCGTGGCAGGAGTTAACGACGATAATGCTGCTCGCATAGTGCGTAATTGTGGTTTTGGCTCTTCGTTATATCTATCGGTTGATGAAATAGTTCTCTGTTGTACACGAGCTGTTGATGAGAAGGCATTGCGTTGCTCGGAGAATGAATCTCCTTGTCGTTCCGCTCCTGTAGTATCGTTTACAAATGAGAAATCCAAATCTTTTATAAATCGGCTTGGTGGAGATGATACTGTCTGACCGTTGCGATAACGCGATGTTGCATATGACAGAGTGCATCGTTTTTCGGCTCTTGTTATTGCTACATATAGCAAGCGACGCTCCTCCTCTATTTCGTTAAGTGAACCCATACTCATTGGTGAGGGGAAAAGATCCTCTTCAAGCCCCACTATATATATATTGCGAAACTCCAATCCTTTGGCTGCATGAACAGTCATAAGGGTTACTTTGTCGTTCTCACTCTCATCGCCATTATCTTGGTCGGTTGCAAGAGATACTTCTGAAAGGAAATCGCTTATGGTTGCACTCTCGCCACTCTCTTCACGGTTTTCGCAAAACTCAACAATTCCGTTTATCAACTCTTGCAAATTCTCTTGACGGCTGAGATTTTCAGGCATATTATCAACATAGACATCGGCAAATATTCCTGTTTTACGAATTAGATATTGTACAAACTCAGAGGCAGAGCAATCTTTAACCTTTGCCATTAAATCCTCTATAAGAGTACGGAAGTTTTGTAGTTTTGCTTGTGTACCTGAGTTTATTTTTAATCCATTCTCCAACGGGTTGCACAGCACCTCCCAAAGAGTTGTTTTCTGAGTTGTTGCCGCTGCTCCTATTTTTTTCAGCGTTGTATCTCCTATCCCTCGTGCCGGATAGTTGATAATACGTTTAAGTGCCTCTTCGTCGGCAGGGTTTAAAACCAAACGAATGTATGCTATTACATCTTTTATCTCTTTGCGTTGATAGAATGAGATACCTCCATAAATACGATATGGGATATTACGTTTACGGAGCGCCTCCTCAAAGGTTCTTGACTGCGCATTTGTGCGGTATAATATGGCAAAGGTATTATAACTATCGCCTGCACGTAAATGCACTTCGCTTATTGAACCTGCAACCATATATGCCTCCTCATAGTCAGAGTATGATTTTACCAATTTTACTCGCTCTCCCTTATCGTTTTGAGAATATATATGTTTTGGTATTTGACCTTTATTCTTGGCTATAAGGCTGTTTGCCGCATTTACAATCATCTGCGTTGAACGGTAGTTCTGTTCAAGTTTAAATATACGACAGTTTTCGTACTCGTTTTGCAGATTAAGTATATTACTGATGTTTGCTCCACGGAAAGAGTAAATGCTTTGAGCATCATCACCAACCACACACAACCTCTTGCAATATTTAACAATCTGCTTTACTATAAGGTGTTGAGCAAAGTTTACGTCTTGATACTCATCAACAAGCACATAGCGGAACAGATTACCGTAATGCTCTACTACATCGGGATTATCTCTGAAGAGTATATTTGTGTATAGCAGAATATCGTCAAAATCCATTGCTCCTGCTCTATGACAACGCTCGCAATAGGCACGATAAACATCTTTTGTCATTCCTCGTTTAGCCTTTATATCGTCCTCTACTATTTCGCGATTTGAAGCATACGCATTGGGTGTTATCAAGGCATTCTTTGCTCGCGATATGATTGATGCTATACTACGAGGTTTGTAAAGTTTGTCGTCAAGTTGCATCTCCTTGATGATAGATGTTATAAGACTGCGCGAATCGGACGAATCGTAAATGGTAAAATCAGAGGTAAAACCTATTCGGCTTGCGTTTGCTCGCAATATGCGTAAAAAGATTGAGTGAAATGTACCCATCCATAAACGTGATGCAGTATCGCCCCCAACCATTGTTGCTATACGACTCTTCATTTCATCTGCCGCCTTATTAGTAAAGGTCAATGCCAAAATTGTAAATGGCGCATAACCACTATTAAGCAGATGTGCAATTTTGTATGTAAGCACACGAGTTTTACCAGAACCTGCTCCTGCAATTACAAGAGAAGGTCCGTCGCAATACTCCACAGCACTACGCTGACTTTGGTTTAAATCGTCTAAATTTATTGTGTGCATACCCATTTCAAACTTTGCCGTTTGCAAAGGTATGAAATAAGATTGAATATAATAAATGAGTTTTGAGAACTTTTTTATTATTACTGCTGTTATTAAAATAAAAAGACAGTGATATGACATACAAACTTCCTCTTCTGCAATTCAAAGAAGATGCACTTGAACCCGTTATAAGTGCTAAGACAATGAGTTTTCATTATGGTAAGCATACAAAAGCCTACTTTGATAATCTCAATAAATTAATTACGGAGTCGCCTTTAAACGGCAAGAGTCTTGAAGAGATTATAATAAATAGCAAAGGAGCAATATTTAATAATGCTTCTCAGGCATGGAACCATATATTCTACTTCAGCCAATTTGCAGGAGATAGGAACAACAAACTTGGTGGCGATTTAAGAAGAGCTATTGAGCGCGATTTTGGTAGCGAGATAGGCTTTAAGGAGAGATTTGTAACGGAGGGGGTAAACATATTCGGCTCGGGCTGGGTATGGTTATCGTCGGACGTAGAGGGACATTTACAGATAGATAAATGTCAGAATGCCGACAATCCCATATTAAATAGCCGCATACCGTTACTTGCATTTGATGTGTGGGAACACGCATACTATCTCGACTACCAAAATCAACGCGCCGAACACTTGTCGGCTCTATGGATGATTTTAAATTGGGAAATTGTGGAAAAGCGCTATAAAGAGCGAACAATTTTCAAAGACAAGTGTTTTTAATATGTAATGATTAGAGACAAAATATACAAACTACACTTTCAAAACTACGCGTGAGCGTAACATACAGCACTTTAATAAGCATAATGTGATGAATTTTAAATTGATGAAGGGCCATATCGCGTGAGCGAGTGCCCTTTTTTTTGTGCAACAAAAAGAATAAAAAGAAGAAGAGTGGTATTGACCAAAATTTATTTTGAGGCAAATATTACTCTTCTTCTTTTTTATTTTGAGATACTCAAATGGTAATCGCTCACGCGATATAACACCCTTAACATCGCCCCACAAAAATGGGCGAGTGAAGACGAAGTGAACCCCAAAGTTTGGACAAAAAACTTTGGGGTTCACTTCAAGACGAGCCAATTTTAAATAATTGATTGTTAAGTGGTATTGCTCAAAATAAATTTTGAGGCAAATATTACTCTTCTTCTTTTTTATCTTGAGCTACTCAAATGGTAATCGCTCACGCGATATAACACCCTTAACAGCGCCAATTTTAAGTTGTTAGTTGTCGGCGCAAAGTGCCGCCCCTTTGGGGTAGTTGTTAGTTTTTAGACATATTAGTCTAATTAGACTAATTAGGCATATAAGATAAACGGAGTTGCATTTTAATGAAGTGCAACTCCATTTTTATGTATCAAATAAAAC
This sequence comes from Bacteroidales bacterium, assembly GCA_017935575.1. Lineage (GTDB taxonomy): Bacteria > Bacteroidota > Bacteroidia > Bacteroidales > G3-4614 > Caccoplasma_A. The sequence goes on from JAGBHI010000051.1 coordinate 19,825, forward strand.
AAAGGTTGCAACGTTGCAACCTTTACTATCTATTAATATTAGTTTCTAACAATTAAGGTGCGTAGCACCGTACAACTAAAAACCAACTAAAAACTAACAACTTTTTATTTGCTTAACTCCTATTTTAAATATATCTTTGCTTTATTATTATATTGCTACAATATGGCTTCTGTTGATGATGAGGTAAAAAAGGCATGTGATATATTGGCTAAGGGTGGTATTATATTATACCCTACCGATACTATTTGGGGAATTGGTTGCGACGCTACTAATGATGAAGCTGTTAAACGTGTGTTTGAGATTAAACGCCGAGCTGATAGTAAAGCTCTTATTGTATTGGTTGATAACCCCGTAAAAATTGACTTCTACGCCGAAGATGTTCCTGAAATTACATATGAACTTGTTGAGGTAGCTGACAAGCCTTTGACAATTGTTTACCCGAGAGGACGAAACTTATCGCCTTTGCTATTATCGGAAGATGGTAGTGTAGGTATAAGAGTCACAAGCGAAGAGTTTTCAAAGAAACTATGTTTCAGATTCAGGAAAGCGATAGTTTCAACTTCTGCTAATATAAGTGGGGAAGTATCTCCTTTAAATTTCAGCGAAATAAGTGAAGATATAAAAAAGAGCGTTGATTATATTGTTGACTTTAGACGCAACGATATGAATAAACCTACAGCTTCAAGTGTTATTAAAGTTGATGATGGAGGCTTAATTAAAATTTTGAGAGCGTGATAAACAAAAGGTTAAAACGAAGATATATTGTTTGGGACTGCATTGCGGCATTGGCAACGTGGTTTCTCTTTAATATATATCGTTATAACATTCTGCCTCTTGAAGAGATGTATGGCTCTTTCATAGGGTTTATCTCTTCGCCACGCTCAGTTATGGCTCAAATATTATATCCGATAGGCATGATGCTTATATTTTACCTATCTGGATACTACAACAGAGTTGTTTTCAAATCGAGAGCCGGAGAATTTTTTACTACCTTTATATCAATTCTGTTTTGGGTATTATCAATATTGTTCCTCTCTTTGATGAACAAATATATATATACCGAATATAACTACAATCTTGTTTTTACACTATTTATTATAGGTTTTTTACTTGTATATAGTGGCAGATGTTTTATTACCTCAAGAACAGCCAAACGTGTCCATAATGGCTCAATAGGGTTTAACACTCTTGTTATTGGGTGTAATAATAATGCTATAAATTTAGTAGAATCAATCAAAAACCTTAAATACTCTGTTGGATATGATATTGTAGGCTATGTAAAATTAAAGGGCGAAAACAATATTGAGACATCTTTACCAACTTACGACTTTGATAACTTAGATGAAGTTATTGCAAAAAACAATATCAAAAAACTTATTGTTTCGCCCGAAGGTAACGATAGAGCGAATACTTTTAATATTATAAATTCTCTTTACAAGTATGACTTGCCTATTATGTTGGAGGCAAAAGAGTATGAGATACTGACATCAAGAATAAGATTATCCGATATTTACGGTGCACCATTTGTTGATGTAAGCGTTCTCTCTCTCTCAGACACCGAAGAGAACATAAAACGTTTTTGCGATATTATTCTATCGGCTATCGCTCTAATTGTTTTATCCCCTCTTATGTTGTATGTAGCAATAGGGGTAAGATTATCTTCAAAAGGAAGCATAATTTTTAAGCAAAAAAGGGTTGGTTTTAAACGCAAGGAGTTTACCATGTATAAATTCCGTTCAATGGTTGAAAATGCCGAAGGCGATACTCCACTTTTGTCAAATCCAAACGATGAGCGTATTACTAAGTTTGGTAAGTGGCTACGAAAATATCGTATTGACGAACTTCCCCAATTTTGGAATGTTATTAAAGGCGATATGTCGTTAGTTGGACCTCGCCCCGAAAGAAAATATTTTGTTGATAGGATTATTGAACGCGCGCCATATTACAGTTTATTACATAGAGTACGTCCGGGAATTACATCGTGGGGTATGGTAAATTATGGCTACGCCCGAAATATTGACGAGATGATTGCTCGTTTAAAATACGATATTCTCTATTTAGAGAATATGTCGTTACTTATTGATATAAAGATATTGTTTTACACCGTAAAGATTGTTTTTACGGGCAGAGGTATGTAAAAGAGTATGTTTAAGAGATTTGAAGATTTAACACTAAAACTTGCCATTTGGCGGGAGAAACATATTTCAGAGAAAAATCTCATACTGATATTGAGTCTTGTTATTGGCGTTGGTGCGGCAGGTGCAGCAATGCTTTTAAAATATATTATTCATTTTATTCAAGATGCTCTTACCAATCACTTCTCAATTGGAGATGCCAACTATCTCTTTTTGGTATATCCCTCTATTGGTATTCTCTTATCATGGCTATTTGTAAAGTATGTGGTAAAGGACAACATAAGCCATGGTGTTACAAGAGTTTTACATGCCATATCGCAAAGAAAGAGCCGACTTAAACCTCATAATACATATAGTTCGCTTATAGCAAGTTCTATAACCATAGGTTTTGGTGGTTCGGTTGGAGCGGAGGCTCCTATGGTTTATACAGGAGCTGCCATTGGTTCTAATATTGGAAGGATTTTCAGGCTTGATGCGCGACAGCTGATGTTGCTTGTATGTTGTGGTGCTGCTGCAGGTATTGCCGCCATATTCAAAGCTCCAATCGCTGGCTTGCTTTTTACTATTGAGGTGTTGATGTTTGAACTTACTACAGCATCGGTTATGCCATTGATGATTTCGGCAGCTACCGCAGCTACTGTCATATATATTTTTGACGGACCTATGCCTGAATTCCACTTTGACCACACTGAAATTTGGAAAGCTCAAAGGTTTCCGATAGTTTTAATGTTGGGTATTTTCTGTGGTTTCATATCATTGTATTTTACCCGCTCTATATTATTAATGGAGAAACTTTTTGGCAAATTAAACTCAAAGCCGTGGCTAAAATTTGCTGTTGGCTCAATTATTTTAAGTGCCGCAATTTTCTTTCTTCCCCCACTCTATGGTGAGGGTTATGATTCAATTTCGCAAATAATAAGTGGAAACCAAGAGGCTATTACGGAAGAGAGTTTCTTTTATGCCGGGCGAAACAACTTCTGGATATTAGCTCTTATGATTACCCTTATCATAATGTTTAAATCGTTTGCTACTGCTGCCACAAACGGCGCAGGTGGTGTTGGCGGAACATTTGCTCCGAGCTTGTATGTTGGGTGTATGTGCGGATTTTTATTTGCATTTATATTCAACCACTTTATAGAGATGCCCGACCCTCTTTCGCAAAAGAATTTTGCCCTTATGGGAATGACTGCTGTTATGGCTGGTGTTATGCATGCACCGCTTATGGCTCTCTTCTTAACTGCTGAGCTAACAGGTGGATATGGTCTTTTCTTACCATTGATGATTGCTTCGCTATCATCGTATGGTACTGTAAGGATTTTCAGTAGTCATAGTATATACACACACCGTTTGGCTAAAAAAGGCGAATTAATAACTCACCATAAGGACAAAGCTGTTCTTACCCTTTTAAAGATGGATAGTGTTATTGAAACAGATTTGCTTACAGTACGTCCTGATATGGATTTGGGTGAGATGGTACAAGTTATCTCAAAATCAAACAGAAATATCTTCCCTGTTGTGGATAAAGAGAACAACTTCCTTGGCATGGTAGTGCTTGATGATATTAGAAATATTATGTTCAGACCTGAATTATACAAACGTTTTCACGTAAGTAAATTTATGGTTACTCCACGAGCAAAAATTGAACTTGGTATGCCAATGGAACAAGTTATGAGAACTTTTGACGAAACAAATGCTTGGAACTTACCTGTTGTTGAAAACGGTAAATATGTAGGATTTGTTTCAAAATCAAAAATATTCAACTCTTACCGAAGAGTGCTTGTTCACTACTCTGAAGATTAAAATTAAACAGACTTGAAATGAATAGCAAAGATATTAAAATTGTATATATGGGTACTCCCGATTTTGCAGTGGAGAGCCTAAAGAGACTTGTTGAGGGCGGTTATAATGTTGTTGGTGTCGTTACTATGCCTGACAAACCCGCCGGACGTGGTCAAAAGATAAGATACTCTGCCGTTAAGGAGTATGCTTTAAGCAAAGGGCTATACCTTATGCAGCCGGAAAGACTTAAAGATGAGGATTTCTTGGCTGAGTTGAAGGCTCTTAATGCCGATTTGCAAATTGTTGTTGCTTTTAGAATGTTACCTGAGAGTGTTTGGAATATGCCTCCTATGGGTACTTTTAACCTTCATGCCTCTTTATTGCCTCAATATCGCGGTGCAGCACCTATTAATTGGGCTATAATGAATGGTGATAAGGAGAGCGGTGTTACCACATTCTTTTTGACTCACGAGATTGATACAGGTAATATAATTATGCAACGTACAACGCCTATTAGCGATGATGATTGTGCAGGAACGTTACACGACCGTTTGATGTTAATAGGTGCTGATATGGTATGCGAAACTGTTGATGCAATTGCTAAAGGGAACATTGAACCCAAAGAGCAACCTATGGATATTGAACTAAAGGCTGCCCCTAAAATATTTAAAGATGATTGCCGTATTGATTGGAGCAAGAGTGCTACTGAAATAAGAAATAAGATAAGGGGACTTTCGCCATATCCTGCAGCTTGGGGTGCTTTACAGATTAAAGAGGGGGAAGAACCTCTTGCTGTTAAAATTTTCAGTGCCGATATTGTGGATAGTTATGGAGACTACGGTAATATCAAAAGCGACGGCAAGCGCTATATTGAAGTAGCTTGCGGGGAAGGTAGTTTGAGGCTAACATCGCTACAATTACCAGGCAAAAAGAGATTAACGGTTGAGGAGCTATTAAGAGGTTATAATATTGCAGAAGGTAGTAAATTCATATAATAACATGGAAGGAGTGAGGTTTAACGTCCCACTCCTTCATATTTAAAGCCTATTTGTTCCAGCTCATCTCTATCATATATATTCTTGCCATCAAGGATATATGGTTCTCGCATTAATTCTTTTATTCTCTTCCAATCAGGATTCTTGAATTGAACATAATCGGTTAAAAGAATAATTGCATCGGCTCCTCTTGCCGACTCATAAATATTGTCTGTAATATTTATGTTATATGATGCATATCTATTTTTTATTTTTGAAGAAGATATAAAATCGCAGATTGAGATTGCCACCTCTTTTGCTGTTAGCAATTTGATTATCTCCTCAGCTGGAGTATTCTCAAAATCTTCTGTTCCCACCTTTGCCGATACGCCCCATATTGCCACCCTTTTATTTGATATATCTGTTGTATATTGCTTACAGAACTTGTCAAATAATAGTCTCTTCTGAGTGTTGTTTACATTCTCAACTGCCGACAATAATGTTGCGTCTGCTCCCATCTCTTTAATTGAAGATATTAGTGTTCGTACATCTTTTGGGAAACATGCTCCACTATATCCTGTTCCCGCATAAAGGGGCATTGTTGCTCCGGCTAACATTGCGGCATGTACTTCTTTGAAATCAGCCCCTATCTCATCACATATATTGGCTATTGTATTCATATATGATATACGAGTTGCCAATAACATATTTGATGATAATTTTGCTAACTCTGCCGCTTCTATTGAGGTTTTTATTACCTTTGTACCCTCTTTTATTGTTGGTGAAAGAAGTTTCAATATGACTGATGACGCCTCTTCAGATGTAGCTCCTACAACTATTCTATCAGGATTAAAGAAGCTATCAAGAGCTGTTCCCTCACGGAGAAACTCAGGAGAAGATATAACTTCAAAAGACGTTTTTACTCCACGCTCATGCAAACGCTCATCAATTACCTTCTTTACCTGAGCTGTTGTTCCTATTGGTACTGTGCTTTTTGAAACGTATATAAGTGGAGAAATTATCTCAGAGCCTATCTTTTCGGCAAACTGCAAAATAGGGCTACTATCGGCACTACCATCTATCCTTGTTGGAGATACTACCGCATTAAATAAGATTTCTGCTCCATTTAAAGCATTAGAGAGATTATTTGTAAAGAGTATATTCCCTTTATCAATGTTCTCTAATAACATTGGTTCAAGCCCCTGCTCTTTTATAGATAATTTTGCTTGTGAGAGGTCTTCAATTTTCTCTTTATCCGAGTCAAAGCAGACAACCTTATTTCCGATGTGAGCAAGCGCTACTGCTGTTGTTAATCCCACATATCCTGTTCCGACAACAACAATCTTCATTTTTTTAGAAACTATATAATTAGAATGCGTTTTCGTCTCCTTTGAATACACCAAATGCGGTAAGGATTATAATCTTTATATCAAGAAATATATTCCAATGTTCAATGTACCATACATCGTACTCAACACGCTTCTCCATCTGTTGAAGGGTTTTGGTTTCGCCACGATATCCGTTTACCTGCGCCCAACCTGTAAGACCTGGTTTAATAAAGTGACGAACCATATATTTATCGATAAGTTTTGAATAGTCCTCTGTATGTTTAAGCATGTGCGGACGAGGACCGACAATTGACATATCTCCCTTAAAGACATTAAAGAATTGAGGAAACTCATCAAGACTTGTTTTTCTCAGAAAGGCTCCAACTTTGGTTATTCGTGCATCGCCACGAACCGCCTGCTTAGTGTCGCTATCCTTATTAACCTTCATTGTTCTGAATTTCAAACAATCAAAGTCACGTCCCATAAATCCTGTTCTTTTCTGCTTAAAGAGTACCGGACCGGGAGATGATAGTTTTACAGCTAATGCTATGGGCAAATACCATAGTGGAGAGAATAATATAACCATTCCTGATATAAACAAATCAAGTGCTCGCTTTACAAAACGAGCCAACCATCTTTGTAAAGGCTCCTCTCTTACTGATAATAATGGAATTGCTCCTATCATTCCAAAACTTAAGGTTCGTGTTACAAAGCGTCTGACTTCCGGGACAATAAAGAATCTGATTGTATTACGTTCTGACATCTGAAGCATCTCTACTATTGCAGAATCTTCGGCGCTTGGTAATGCACAATACAATTCATCTATCTGATTATTGATACAAAAATCTTCTACTTGTGAAATATCTCCGACTATAAGTTCCGATATTTTAGGATCATCACTCTTTACATTATCAAAAAAGCCTAAAAATTTATATCCGTATCCTGCATTTGATTGCAACTCCTTATAAAGCATCTGCCCTGTTTGACGCGCTCCTACTATTACTACTCTTTTAAAGTTATACCCCTTTTTACGATAATAGCGCAATATTTTATTGACAAAAAGCCACCAACAGTTTAATAATATAAAGAATGCAACAAAATAGAATAATTGAACTTTTGTCCCCACCTCCAAATTGAAAAACATGGATAGAGATAGAAACATAAGAACAAATACGACCAATGATTTAAGGGTCTTTGATAACAATAGGTCAATATAGGTTATTCGCTCATTATATACCTCTCCATATATATAACATACCGGCAAATATGATATATTTAGCAATAACCACCCTATTCTCCAATCAAAAGAGGATACTACATCTTGTGGTAAGATTATGTAACTTAAGAAAAATACCAAGTTTATACATATAAAATCTCCTGCTATAATAATACCCTTGATAAATCTTCCTTTCCCTTTTTTAAGCATAGATTACTATTTTATGTTATCCTTTCATATTCTTGTCTATCAAATCAATTTTTTCCAAAGTCAACTCAATATCATCAGTAAGTTTCTTTATTTTACGTTCCATCTCCTTAACAAATGAGTTACCTTGCTTTGAAGAGATATTTAAGAATCCCATATTGTTTTGAAGAGTCTGCTTTTCAGCTTTCATTCGTTCATAAGCTCTTAATAGCTTCTCTCGCTCGTTATATAATTTATTGCTATTTCCTCCTTTTATTGTTGTTTCAAATGCTGATAGACGAGCATTTTTATTTTGAATATTCAATCTTGTAAAATGCTTATCAACCTCCTCCTTAAATGCTTTATTCAATTTATCTTTCTCTTTAAATGGAACAAAACCTATTGTATTCCACTCTGAGATTAAAGTTCTTAACTCTTTTTCAGCTTCACTTTTATCGGCGGTCTCTGCTATAGCCTTTATCTTCTCCAAGATTATCTTCTTCGCTTCAAGATTCTTCTTCTCCTCCTCATTTTGAGCGGCAGTTGCTTGTGTTTTTTGTTCAAAGAAGTAGTCACATGCCGATACAAAACGTTTCCATAGAGAATCGGAATATTTACGAGGCACAGCTCCTATATTCTTCCACTCTTTCTGCAAAGCTATCATCTTCTCTGTTGTTTTTTGCCACTCAGTGCTATCTTTCAAAGACTCTGCCTTTTCACATAATCTTTGTTTTGCCTCCATATTGGTAGTAAATGCATCTTTTACTCCTTTATAATAATCTGATTTTTTTGAGAAGAAGTTATCACATGCTTTACGGAAACGCTCAAACAACTGAGTATTTACTTTACGAGATGCAAATCCTAATGTTTTCCACTCTGCTTGTAACGATAATATATCTTTTGTCTTTTCTTCCCACAATACAAAACTTGTAAGTTGGTCATAATCTATCTGCTCAGCTTTCTCACAAATTGCAACTTTCGCATCTTCAGCCTCTTTTTCCTTTGCTTTAATATCTTCAAAATATTGTTGATGTCGTTTATTTATTACTGTTGATGCATCTTTAAATCGTTGCCAAATAGATTCTCGCATCTCTCTTTCAACAGGACCAACTTCTCTCCACTCATCATGAAGATGTTGTAACTCTTTAAATGATGCCACGACATCTGATGCTTGTGATAATTTTTCGGCAGCCTCGCACAATGCAGTCTTTTGTTCAAGATTTTTCTTAAAATCGTAATCGCGAAGTTCTTTATTTATTTTTAACATATCATAGAACTGCTCAACATACAATTGATATGTTTTCCACAATGATGTCACTGCGGTTGCAGGCAAGTCGCTTATCTCTTTAAATGATTGTTGCATCTGTTGAAACTCTGAGTACCTCTTATTTATATTATCGGTATCGTTTATCAATTGCAACATCTCTTCCAATATTGCTTGTTTACGAGCTAAATTAGCCTCTTTTTGAGCCTCTTGTTCTGCTAAATATTTAGCTTTTTTCTCTTTATAATTTTGTAATGCAGATTTTAATCGTTCCTCCAACTCATCAGCAGGAACAACAAAAGGAACTTTTTCTTCATCTGAGCTCTCTTTTGCCTCATATTCTGAACGAGCTGTCTCTATCTCTTGTCTGCGTATTTTGTAATATTGTTGTTTAAGTTGCTCTACCTCGTTTTTTATTTCGGCAATGGAGTTTTCTATTGCAGTCTCTATTCTCTCCACTACTTCCAATCTGGTAACGGGCAATGATACATTTTCCTCAATGTTTTCTAATTCCGCAACAGATTCAATCTCCGACATAGTCTCTTTTACACTTACATTCTCAACCTCAACACTTTCATTATCCGCGATTACGGATTTCATTTCTTCTGTCATAGTTTTACAAGTTTATGGAGCAAGCTCCTCGTACACAATAATTACATTTAGATATGTCCATTTTTGAACATTCTACTTTTAAAGATATATTACTTTATTCTACAAATATATTAATTTTTATTTGCAACAAAATATTTTTTCAACGATAAAAATATAT
>JAGBHI010000052.1 GCA_017935575.1 Bacteroidales bacterium
CACAAAAATTATTGCCATAAATATTAATGTCTGAACTATAATATTTTGACTTATTGTAGTACAATATTCATATATTGCCCCGAACGCCTGCATCTTTAACATTGCCAACATCACCAATGTTGAGAATGTTGATGTTATTAGTGAGAAACGATTATTTGTTCTGAAATATTTTTGCTGTTTTGCATACTTCTCTTCATCGTACAAACCTGCAAGTTGAGTGGGTATTTGCGATGATGCCGCCTTTAAATTGCGGTATGAGAGCCATTCTGATACCAAATACTCTCCAACCACAATTGCTACTATTATCAGTAATAATGTATTGCTATCCATATATTTTTATAATTCAACTCTTGAAAAAGAGGGTGCGTCAATATCGCAAAACTCTTTATCAATATATTTATAATATCCTGTTATTGCAACCATTGCCGCATTATCAGTGGTATATGAAAATTTGGGGAGATATACTTTCCAACCAAACCTTTGGGCATGAGATATAAACGACTCACGAACTGCCGAATTTGCCGAAACTCCACCTGCAACAGCAACCTCTTTTATTCCCGTTTGTTTAACTGCTTTACGCAATTTATCCATCAATATATCCACAATGGTACTTTGCAATGATGCAGCTAAATCGTTTTTGTTTTTTTCGATAAAATCGGGGTCTTTTGCCAATTCATCACGCAAAAGATATAGGAACGAGGTTTTTAATCCACTAAAACTATAATTTAGTTCGGGGATATGAGGTTTATTAAAGAGAAACTTTTTTGCATCGCCCTCTTTTGCAAGTTTGTCAATTATAGGACCTCCGGGATAACCTAATCCCATAACCTTTGCACATTTATCAAATGCTTCGCCCGCAGCATCATCAATGGTTTGCCCTATAACCTCCATTTTGTTATATGCCTCAACTTTTATTATCTGAGAGTTACCACCCGATACCAAAAGACATAAAAAAGGGAATTTAGGCGCTGTATCTTGCTCGGGGGTATCTTTTATGAAATGAGCTAAAACATGAGCCTGCAAATGGTTTACATCAATTAACGGTATTGATTGAGAGAGAGCAAATCCCTTTGCAAATGAGTTACCAACCAAAAGAGAGCCCATAAGACCCGGACCGCGAGTAAATGCGATTGCCGTAATATCCTCTTTTGAAAGCCCACTGCGTTTAATTGCCTCTGACACAACAGGCACTATGTTTTGTTGATGCGCGCGAGATGCCAATTCAGGGACTACTCCTCCATACGACTCGTGAACCGCCTGACTTGCTATTACGTTTGACAATAGAACCCCATCACGTATTACAGCTGCCGATGTATCGTCGCATGAAGATTCTATTCCTAATATTGTTATACTCATAATAGTTTATTGGTTATTTGCTACAAAATTACTCATTTAGAACAAATCTATAGCTCTATTTTAATGAAAATATTATTAAGGCAAATTAAAACAAAAAGCAATAGGAAGCGATTTTTATATTGATATTTAACTTTTTCTCTTTTGTAATTTATAGAACTTGCTTAAATTTGTATTTAAATATAGTATTATAACTTGATTAAATTTTTATCAATAATACGAATAATATTGGTTTGGTTGCTACTCAGTATTGGTGTGGCATATACTGCTATATATATACTACTGAGTGTAAACTCTGTACAAAACAATATTGCGAATAAATCAACTAAATATTTATCGGAATTTCTTGATTGCAATGTTAGTATTGAAAAGGTAAAGTTATCGCCATTTAATCGTGCTGCTATAAACAATATTGTAATTTTTGATAAGAACAACGACACTCTTTTTTATGCCAAAAAGGCAAATGCCTCTTTAAGATTACTTGAACTTCTCAAAAAAGAGATTGTAATAAGTTCTATTAGCGTCTCTGATTTTTGTATTCATATAAACAAAAAGAACGAAGGAAGCGACCTTAATATTAATTTCCTAATTGATAAATTTAAAAACAAAAAGAGAAACCCAAATCCTCCCAAATTGGCCATTAATACTCTATTGCTACAGGGAGGACATATAAAATATGACGTTACCGATGCCGAATATAAAGACAATGGTTTATTTGATAAAAATCACATAGATATTAATGATGCTCTTATAAATGCCTCTCTGAAAAGTATAAGCAGAGACTCTATAAATATAAGTGTCAGAGCTCTCAGACTATCGGAGAAATCGGGATTTTATATAAAAAATATAGCATTTAAATTAATTGGAAATAAAGAGAACATCAGACTTCGTAATTTTGCATTTGACGGTAAAGAGAGCAAGTTAAGAATAAAAGAGAACTATATTCTTTTACCAAAAGATATTGATGCAAACAACTTTATGGAGATTGCCGATTTAAATTTTGGTATTAATAACGGAATTTTGGTTCTTTCTGATTTCTCGTCATTTATTCCCATATTCAAAGAGTTTAACACCCCAATAAACATAAGTTGTGCTATAACCGGAAATCCGAACCATCTTTTCCTTGATACATTAAAAATCAATTATGCAAACGACGGATTGGTAGCATCGGGATATGGCTCAATAGACAATATATTTCCAGAGCCAAAGAATGCCTTTATATTTGGCGAAATGAAAGAACTTAATTTAACATCAAAAGGTGCTGTAACCATGCTCAACGACCTAAATGTTAAGTTAAAAGATTATTCCACTCTATACAAGATTAAACACCTGTCGTTCAAAGGGCAGATATCAGGATTTACATCAAAACTTGTAACATACGGAGAATTTAAAAGCGGAATAGGTAATGTTGAAACTGATATGACCATTGAAAAAAGCAAAGGACTAAAATTCAAAGGAAATATTAAATCAAACAAATTAGATATAAACAAACTAATATCAGACAAAGGCTTGGGAGAGATAGCTTTCAATCTTAAATTAGACGGAAGCCATTCAAAATCGAGCAATACCGGCAAAGTTAAAGGAGAGATAAATTTATTAGAATATAACAACTACAAGTATAAAAATATTGCCGTTGATGCCAAATATGCCGATAAAGAGTATATTGGTTCAGTAGCTTTAAACGATTCAAATATTATCCTGAGCATTGACGGTTTAATGAACCTGTCAAAGAATGAAAATAAATTTGCGCTTAAATTGAAAGGCGAAAATATAAAACTCAACGATATTAACTTAACCAAGAAATACGAAGGCTCTATTCTGAATTTTGATATTGATGCGAACTTTACCGGAAATAGAATAGATAACGCCGATGGAGAGGTTGTAATAAACAGTTTTTCATTTGCCAACAACGGAGAGATATTTGTTTTAGATAGTGCCTATATAAAAGCCAACAACTCTGCTTCGCCACAATTTATTGAAGTAAAATCGGAGCTCATAAACGGAAATATAATTGGAAAATATAAATTCAGTTCGTTAAAAAACAGCTTTATTGGAATATTATCGGAGGTTATGCCAACATTCTTTATCAATAAAGCAAAAGCCGTTGAAAACTACAACAGGTTTAAATTTGGATTTAAAATTCCCAACACCGAACTTTTAACAAAAACATTTGAGCTTCCGTTTATGTTGAGTGATGAAAACCATATTAACGGATATTATAACGACTCAATAGGAAGATTTTCGGTAGGAGTTGAGGTACCTTCGTTTTCGACAGGTAAGATATTCTTAGAAAACAGTAATATAAGCCTTGAAAAATTTGGTGATGCTATACAAGGTATTGCAGGAACAAGACATATAACCTCAAAAGGAATAAAAACCGATTGGAATATTGCATCAATATCTTCGGCAGATAGTTGCCACGTAAATATTGATTGGCAGAATACTAAAAATCCGAATATATTTAGTGGAGATTTTGCAACTACAGCCCATTTCTTAGCAAGTCAAGATGGAAATATTGTAGATATGATGATATACCCATCTACATTTACAATCAGCGACAGCATTTGGAATATAGCTCCTGCAACCCTTTTTGCTCAAGGCAAAGAGATTTCAATTCACGATTTTGAAATTGCACGAGACAATCAACATTTAAAAATCAATGGAGAGATAAGCAAAAACCCCGAGAAACAACTAAATATAAACCTTAAACAGATTGACCTCTCTTATATATTTGATGTATTAAACAGGAGAAACATTGTTTTTGGAGGCGAAGCTACGGGAGATGTAAATATCAGTGAAATTTACAGAGGCGGTATGCCTGTTATGAAGACTGACGGATTGTTTGTTAAAGATTTCTCATACAACCATTCTGTTTTTGGAGACCTTGATGTTGAGAGCAAATGGGACGATGAGGAGAAAGCCATATGTTTTGATGGTGAAGTATCGCAACCTAATATTGAGAAATCAAAGGTTATGGGACGAGTTATGCCAACTCGCGATTCGCTCTATTTTTATATTGACGCCCACAAATTAAGGATAGGATTTATACAACCATTTACCGAAAAGATAATGTCAGGTGTTGGTGGACGAGTTAGTGGTGTAGTAGAATTTTTTGGACGATTTAAAGCTCTTAACGTTGTGGCCAATGCCTATGCCGAAAATTTCAATTTCGGAATTGATTACCTCAATACCAGATATTACATAACTGACAGTGTTAAATTGGACAAGAAAGGCATTTGGGCTAAGAATATAACAATTAAAGATAAATTCGGACATACAGGTAAGGCTGATATGGCATTAGAACATACCAATTTCAAAAAGATGAAATACGAAATTACATTGCATGATGTAAATAACTTCCTTGTATTTGATGTTACCGAAAAATTAAATCCCCTATATTACGGAACGGTATTTGGTACAGGTAGTGGATTGATTAAAGGTGATGGTCTTGCTACAACTATTAGTGTAAATATGAGAACCAATCCTAATTCAAACTTTACATTTGCACTACTTGATGAAGAAGATGCCGGAGACTATAAATTTATTACATACATTGATAAAGATGCAACAGAGGTTAAAGAGGTAGAGGTTGTTACCGAAAAACCATGGGAGAGATTTAGCAACATAAACATAACTACCCCCAAACCCAAACATAAATTACATGTTAATCTTAGAATTGATGCCACTCGCGATGCAATGATGCGATTAGTTATAGACCCTGCAACAAACGATCAAATAAAGGCTTGGGGCGAAGGTGGTATAAGAATTGAATATGATACAAATGATGAATTAGGAATATATGGTACATATACTGCCGAAAAAGGTAGCTACAGTTTGAATTTGCAAGATTTAATTTCAAAAGACTTTATTGTTGAAGAAGGAAGTTCAATAAGTTTTACAGGAGATCCAATGAACGCAAATCTTAATATAGGCGCATACTATAATGTACAGGCTAACCTCTTGGACCTTGACGAAAGTTTTGCTCACGAAAATGAGCTTAATCGTACTACCGTACCCGTACACACAACATTACATTTAACAGGAAATCTTCAAAAACCGGAATTTACATTTGATTTGACTTTCCCAACCCTCAGCCAAAATATATACCGAAGGGTTAAGACAATTATAAATTCTGACGATATGATGAACCGACAAGTTTTATATCTGCTTGCACTGAATAAATTCTATACACCGGAATATATGAGCGTGAGCGAACGTCATAACAACGAACTTGCCGCAGTTGCATCATCGGCTTTATCGTCTCAATTAAACAACATTCTTGGGCAGATAAGTGAGAACTTTAACATTGGAACAAACTTCAGAAGTGATAAAGGAGACTTTACCGACCTTGAATTTGATGTTGTTCTATCATCACAACTATTAAACAACCGATTAATATTTAACGGTAACTTAGGCTACAGAGATAAATCGGTTAGCAATAATAGTTTTATTGGAGACTTTGATTTAGAGTATTTAATAAACAAATCAGGTACTTTCCGTCTTAAAGCATATAACCATTACAACGACAAAAACTACTATATTAAATCAGCTCTTACCACTCAAGGTGTTGGTGTAATGTTTAAGAAAGATTTTAATAAAGCCATTGAAATTTTTAAACGTAACCCCGAAGATGTTGCTGACGAAAAAGCAAAGAGAGAGAAACGTAAAGCTCGCAGAGAAGAGAGAAAAGAGAAGAGGAATAGTAATGATGAGTAATTGAATAATACAAACAAGACATCAATTATTTGTTAAATATATTTATTTAATTCAACAATATAATCTTTAATTATTTTCAAATTAGGGTAGTTATATATACGAACATTCCATTCCTTAATTATCCTATTAATGTAGAGTTTACTTATAAGTGTTCCACCAAAGTATGATAATATTTTAGAAACGGCTACTCTCTCAGTTTTAAAATCTGTTAATATAACTTCATCTGATTCTGGAGTAGCCATAACAGAGTTTGAATGATGTCTGTAATAATATAAACGAGCAGAAGTAAAAGCTATTTTATTTACTTCTGATAAATAATCAATTAACGCAACAAAATCCTGACCTCTTTTTAAAGAGGTTGAAAGATGCCGTTTAACAATATCTGCCCTAATCAACTTATCCCACAACACAGGGCTACATTTGTTATTTAGGAAATCACAATTCTCAATATCTGATCTACTTAGTAATACATTCCCAAATTTATTCCATAGATCCAATGGTTTCCCTAATATACCATTTTTATCAACAGAATATGACTTACACACGGAAATATCTGCATCCTCATCGGAAATCAATGAATACAAATGTTTATACATATTTCTATCAACATAGTCATCTGAATCAACAAAACCGATGTATTTACCTCTTGCAACTAATACACCAGAATTGCGAGCTTGACCTTGACCTTGATTAAGTTGATGTATAACTTTGAAATTATGATATTTTTTTGCATATTCATCTAATATTATAGAAGAACCATCAATGGAGCCATCATCAACCATAATAATTTCTATACTTTCCAATGTCTGATTTAATAAACTGTCCAAGCAATATTTCAAATATGGTTTTGAGTTATATACTGGCACAATGACACTTACTAAATAGTCTTCACATTGAATCATAAAATAAAAGATTTAACAAGCGCAATACAATTTTTTACATCTGTTATTGATACCACCTCAGATGGAGAATGCATATATCTCACAGGATATGAAACTATTGCCGTTTGTATCCCTTTACATTGTATCTGTATAGCCCTCGCTTCGGTACCGCTAGCATTAGGGTGCCCCTCTAATTGATAGGGGATATTTTCACTAATTGCAGTCTGGACAATTTCATTTATTAAATTTCTATCTGTATCTGGACTAATACATAAAGACGGTCCCCTGCTTAGACGAACATCGCCATATAATCTCTGATTTATGTTAGGATAGTCCGTTGCGTGAGTTGCATCTATAACTATAGCTATGTCTGGCTTTATTTGTGTAACAGCAGGCATAGCTCCTCTTAATCCTATTTCTTCTTGAACCGTTGAAACAAAATAAATATCATAATTGGTTTTACAATTATGTAATTCTCTCATTAATTCCAATAATATAAGACTTCCTATTTTGTTATCAGCAGAACGAGTAACTAAGTAATCATCACTTATCTGTACACGATCTGTAGAAAAAGTAACAGGATCACCAACTGATATACATTGCAATGCATGTTCTTTTGATTTAAAACCTAAATCGACCCAAGTATCTTCTATTGAAAACGAGTTTCTTTCTTTTTCACTCAACAAATGTATTGGTTTACGTCCAACTATTCCCAAAAAAGAGTTACCGCGATGATGTACTGCAAGTCTTGTCCCTGGCAGCAACATCAAATCCACTCCTCCAATTGGGACTATATACAACATCCCGTTGTCATCAATATATTTAACCATGAAACCAACCTCATCAATATGAGCCGTAATCATCAGTTTCTTCTTGCCTGGATTATTCTTGTGAGCAACAACATTCCCAAGCGTATCAAAATCAATTTCATCAACATATTTATTTGCAAACTGTTCAAACAATTTTTGACCCTCTCTCTCAAAACCTGAAGGAGTTGGAACATCCAAAACCTTTGTCAGATAAAGATCACTTTCTTTATTAAAACAAATATCCATAAATTATTTAAAAGGAATAAAAGATTTTTCACCTAAAACTTCGGCTGTTTTTTTCCATGTTCCCGGACATTGTGCCTGAACAATGCACTCCTGACATGGTTTGAAGTTTGCACCACCATCCCCCTTGAGGTTAAAACGGATTTTATTATCTATGGGATTCTCATATGGCAAATATAGAGCTGTCATTTCCTCCTCACTTTCATATTTCTGCAGGAACGACCAATAGTAAGGATCTATACAGCATAACGGGGTATTAAATATACGAACAATCCTGTTTCTTCCATTTCTTTGATATTCTACGACTTTATCCAAAGTATTCTCAAGATAAGGTCTGGAAACAGAAAACGGTACTGATGAATCACCCTTATTTGTCAGTGCCGTTCCTGTCAGGTCAATATTGCAAAGCACCCAAGGCACATTATCTGGGAATGTTTCGTAGAGCCAATCAACATACTCAGGAAGAAGTTGATATGTACTATTATTGATAATATGCTTTATGGTCACTTTGACACCAGCCTGAATCAGATTGTTTACTCCGAGCAGGGATTTTTGGAAACTACCCAACACGGAGGTCACACGATCATGTTCATTTTCCCTGAAACTATGAAACGCCGTCGTGAGTTCAAATTCGTTTCCTGCCACAGCAATGAACCTCTTCAAAAATTCTGGATCGGAAAACTTCAAGGAATTTGAGAGAATCCCAAGTTTTAGACCTTTCCTATTTATATATGACACAAGGTCTAAAATACCCTTATAAATGGTTGGTTCTCCACCTGAAATCAAGACCATTTCAATGCTCTCTTTTTCAATCGCCTTGTCAACAGCATCATATAGTTCATCCAAGGTTAATTGTGTATAACGTCTCGCATTCAACGCACATGGACAGAAGACGCACTTCTCGTTACAAATATATGATGGAGATATAAATAATGTTTTCATTTATTAGGGTTCTTATATATTAAGTTCTCATTTAAGTAAAATATTTTCAAGTATAGATAGTGTTTGTTTACAGAATCGTGTGTCTGGCTTATGAATTGTGGCAAATTTTCTTTCTGTATTTATGACACAACCACCGCCACATATTCCTAATGCTGGACAGTCATAACATTCTGGCATATATAATGGGGAACGCTTCTGCCACTCTTTGTACATAGATGATTGAGCTGGGTCAAACGTATCATCAAATATATCGGTGATGAAATGTTTTTTATCCATAATATGCTCATGACAAATACCAACTGACCCATCTGGTGCTATAGCAATCTGTCGTCCTCCTGCTGCATTACAATCAAACAGGCACGGATGTTTCTTTTCAAACACCTGCAAACGACGCCCTGTTCTGTTTTCTGTTATATTGTGTTCAGTTAATTCAAAATACGCTGATGACACAAAATCTGCAGCAGCATTATCATAGTCACCATCAAGTTGTATAATATCATTATCGAGAATGACATTAAAACCGATATTTGTAGCTTCAACAGTATTGATAAAATAATCAAGAACTTCTGATCTTCTTTCTATAGTTTGTGGTGTAAGTGTACATGCAACATTCAAATCAATACCTATTTCTTTGCACTTCTTAAAGTTTTTTGTAGCAATTTCCCAAGCTAGTGTTCTTAAATCAGGGAATACTCTATTAATTGATGCCTCCTTATCACCATCAAGAGAAAAAGTTAATGTAACATCATGTTTTTTTATAAAACTAATATCATTATCATCAAGCAATGTACCATTAGTAACCACTAATATTTTTGTTTTTTGGGGAAGGATCCCAAACAAGATATAATCCTTTATTTTTTCTATTGCATGATACAAAACTACCTTATTGTGAAATGGCTCTCCTCCGTAAAAAATTATTGTTTTTCTTTCATCAAAGCGTTCCTTGTCCAAATTAATAAGTCTAACAAAAAAGTCAAGACCCTTATCAAATGTACCAATAGACATTATTCCTTCCTTTGTATTTGCAACCTCAGATTGTTTTTCAAAACAATATTTACATGCAAGGTTACAATTCTTTGTTAAAAAGAAATAGGCTGTTGATATATATGGTTCTTGTATTTCATTTCTGTAAATTTCTAACAGTTTTTCGTCAGAATTATCAGATAAACAAATAAAACCTTCTTTTGATAATATATTATATAATTCTGAATCACGAGAAATATTTATAGCTCTTCTGTTTATATCAATTTCAGATTCTCCGATAGAGACTAATTTCATTTTCAAAGAGTGGTATAGAACTCTTTCTCCACGGTGATTCAATAGATGTGAATATCTTGATAATTTATACTGAGTCATAGCTGTTAAATTTATTAATTACAAGGGGGCTGTGTCAAAATACAAATAAAAAAGACACAGCCCCACATTGATAATCTTCTGCATTAATTGCAGATTGCACCCCAGTTATTCCAACCGTTATTCATCCATGATTCCCATGCACGGTTCTCAAACTTTGATGCTAAAGAGCAATTGTTTGATTCATTATTTGAATCATACATTGCTGTAATGCTAGCAGCATTACCTTCAAGCTCGATACTAACTTCTGTACCTAACTTCTCTGAAAAAACTTTTACAGTCTTCATTGGTTTAAAATTTAAAAAATTAAACATAAGTGCATTTCTCCATATGAGATAATGCTTTTTCTTTTCATATATCTTTTAAGTATTATAACAAACAGTATAAAATTTACTCACAAACAATACTCTTCAATATTGATTCATCAAAATTGTTCTTGAAACTACGCCATGTGCCTGGACAATATTTATTCAATTCACAATTTGTACATGCTTCAAACAATGGACCACTATCACTACCAATATCCCATAACAATTCACTATTAGGCACTTTATATGCTGCAACATTTTCTTGTGTTGAAGTTTCTATAAATCCCCAATAATATGGGTCTATTAAACATAATGGGGTAGTTAATACCTTTACATTTCGTTTGTGTCCAAGTTTCCTTTGTTCAATTACGATATCTAAAGCCTGCTCTAAATAGGGAATAGAATCACGAAAATCCACAGCAACATTCTCTTTATTTGATGCTGCTGTACCATTAATATCTATATTGCAGAACAACAATGTAACATTATCTTCAAATTGAGATGTTGCCCATTTTATATATTCTGGAAGATCCTTATATGTATAGTTAACGATATTATTTTTTATAGATAACTTTACATTATGTTTAAGCATATTTGAGATTCCTTTCATGCTCCTATTGAAACTGCCCTTGTGTTGTGTCAAAAAATCATGTTTCTCTGGAATATGACTATGGAAAGCTACCGTCACATCAAGTTTTGAGCCATCAATAATTGAAAACATTTTTTCAGCAAATGTATCATCTGCAAGACGTAAAGCATTTGTAAGTAAACTTATATTAACATCAAATCTTTTAATATAATCCAATATTTTAAAGAAGTCGGGGTGAATTGTTGGTTCTCCTCCAGACAATAATATATTTTCAACTCCTTTTTCTTCTATTGATTGACGTACTGTCATACATACTTGATCGTATGTTAGCGAAGGCACAGTTACAGAGTCTTTTGAACATGGACAAAATTGACAACGCTCATTACATACATACCCTATTGCACAATATAATGTTTTCATCTTTATATTTTGTTTAATTTTACTCTTCCCCTTGTCAATGGGAATATAGCATTTGGCTCAGAAAGAATTAATTCTATTAGTTTTGGATACAATGTTTTATTTGCAATACATTCCTGATTATCAACACCCTCAACACATCCTTTTTTATACTTTATTGCTGTAGTACACCCCCCTTTGCAATAGAACCAAAAAGGACAGTTGTCACATTCATTTATATGCTTTTTATTGAAAAAATCACAATTAGATTTCTTCGCATTATTGACAAGAGTAATTAGGTCTTGCTTATCATGAACAGAGCCTATAGCCTCTTTCTTGTAATCAGTGACATCACACGGATAAATCAGTCCATCCTGATCAAAAGCTATCATCTTTGTGCCACCCATACACCCTCGTGAAGTACATATATTAGATTTACTTCGGACAAGGAGATTCATTAATTTCTCTTGAACATTCAATTCTGTAATTGGATATCCTCTTTTATTCAATTCAACTAATTTTGAAAGTAATGTTATCTCTGCTAATTCCACTTGCTCCTTAGTTAAGCATAATCCAGCATCTTTCATTACGGGATTATCTTTAACAAGATTAAGTTTAAAACATGAAACTTTAACTTCTGTTGCCAAAAACTCAATGATTTCTTTAAGATACGGAAAACTTTTGCTAGTCAATACTGTTACTACGCCAAAATTCTTTAAATTTTCATTATTTGCCAAAATCTTTACACCTCGCATCATTTTTTCAAATGATGGTTTTCCATTCATTAAAGGTCTATGCATATTCTGGACTAACTCAAATCCATCAATGCTAACTCCTAAACGAATATTTCTTATAGCACACTCCTCGGCTAATTCTTCCGTTATAAGACTTGCATTTGTTTCAATAGAAATTAATGGATATAATCCCTTTTCTTTAAACATATTGTCCATCCTTCTGATTTTATCAAATGCTATTAATGGTTCTCCGCCCCAAGGTTGTACACAAAAATTTTTAATCTTGTATTTAATACAATAGTCAATAATATAATTGGTGATAGCATCAAGATTTTTATCAGATATTGTACGAACTTTATCTTCTAAATGCCTAAAACAATATATACAACGGAAATTACATGCCTGTGTTAAATCAAATATAAAGAATGTCGGTTGTACTCTTTCTTTTACCTGACATTCAAGACAATTTCCTCTTTCAATCAATCCTCGTTGAATCATCTTGAATGCAAGAGGCTCTTCAATATTTTGATAATATAATTGATCACATAGTTCTGACGATAATATAATAGAACAGCCATTCTCAGGATTTAAAAGGAAACCATTCCTTTCAATTTCATCTTTGAAAAGATAGCCACCTTTAAATCTACCAATATTACCTCCTATATCAAAAGATCTTATATACTCTAAACTTCCCATTATTCTATTATCTTTTTAAGTACCAATAATGTATATATTGACTCTGCATCTTTATCAAAACAATCATTAATAAGCATTAATACATCATGTATCCCTTTTTCTAATTCCTTTATAAACCGTAACGCAGACTCGTTGCTTTTAAAGTTTGCTAATAACAATGAGTCAAAAAGAGTATTATAAAACATAACATCTTTCCCATTTATAGAATATTCAACATGCTGAGATAAATAATAAAGATTTATATTCTCTTTGCTGAAATAATTAGAATACAATATATTTCGCATAATTAATTTTTATTATGAATAATAACTTTAAATATTTTTTTTACAAAACCCTTTTTTTAGATGTGGACAAATATCTATATCTTGTAAAACAGTAAACCCTGTCGTTTTAATATTTCCCAATAGTTTACCATTACAATATACAATATCCCCTTTTTCAGTAATTCTAATATATCTAAAACCATCAAAACAGCGAGTTCCATAGATTGGGTTATTTGCAAATTCCCACCAATTATCAATACTAACATTATTTTCACATGCTATTTTGAATTTTTTCTTATCTATTAATGACATTTTTTCTATTGAATTAATAACCATATTCTTCATCATAGAAAACTGCCTATCATTGTACGATTCTGGATATTTAACTCCTCGTTCAACACCTCTCATCAACTTTGGTAATAAAATAACTCCTTGACTTTGATAATCCTTTATAAAATCAGATATCTGTTCAAATTCGTCAGGCATCATTACAATTGTCGCGTAAACAAAAAAACCAGCTTCTCTAAGAGCCATATAGTGCCGAATAAAAGGCTTCATGTGTTGTTTCCTATAAGGATAATGTACACTTGCATTTATAAATATAAATTTTTCAGATTTGACCTTTTCTATAAAAGTATTTACAGGTATAGTTAAATTGGTATTCATGCTTATATAATGACCTTTTTGCTCAAGTTTGATGCATAAATCAATAATATTTGGGACAAGAAAAGGCTCACCTCCTGTTAAATGAAATAATATAGGTTCACTTATATTATCAATAAAAGAATAGTCAACTGATTTGCATTCTGCATTTCTTGTATCAGCATTTTGTAAACAATAATAACAGTTAAGATTACACTTTTCTGTCAATATCCAATCAACTATTCTATTAACTTGGATCATTTATATATTCTTTTAATGTGTCATCAACAATATTGTATACTACAATATTATTATCTTCTTTTTTTGTTTCTATCTTATCAATTAATTCTTTCTCAATATTCATGCCCATGAGTGTTATTTTCATATTTATATCACTCCAATCTATCCATTTACATGCTGTTGAAAATAGCAACCAATCAGCGCCTAAACAAATAAATACCTCAAAAAACTCTGTCTTAAGATCAAATCCACACTCAGATAAATATTTAGTTAAATCACGATGAACCAATCCTTTTATATCAGAACAATTATAATGAAGTCTTGGACCTTCAGGATAGATATCTTTTATTCTTTTAAGTGTTATATTACTTTGCTCTATGGCTATAATTCTATTACTTTCTCTATATTTTTCAATAAGGCGTTTCCCGATGCTTCCTAATCCTAGAATAATTATATTACCATTATTTATGAACGGCAAAGAATGCATAACTAATTCTGAAAAATTGAATACTTTAAACCCATTTTCTTCATTCGAAAGAAACTTTATAATATTTTTATTATCTAACTGCTCAATTCTTACTGATTTCTTAATATTGTTTCCCAACTTTAATTTTATTAACTGCATACAAACAAGGATATTAATATAATCGCTTCCTGTTGATATAATTATCTCAGAAGCATTCTGTATCCTCGCCTCCAATAAAGTTGATAGTAAAGACGCATCCTTTTTTATATGAATTTCATTCAATGAAATAATAGGATTATTAATAGCTGGATCAATTACAATTACCTTCTTTTTTTGAGCGATTATCCTTTTTACAATATGCTTGCCTGTAAATCCATATCCACATACAACTACATGATTATTGAAAAATCTCATGCATAACCATTTCCAGCCTTCATGTGATAAAGAATAAATTAATTGAATTCCTCCACATATTACAACTATAGGTGCTAAAAAACGAGCGATATTAATACTCAAGCAAGTCTCTGGAGATGAGCTGCCTAATGTAAATAACTGCATTGTTTTATATAGTGCATCAAAAAATGAATATCCTTCATCATCATGGACGCATAAGTATCCATACATCGCACATATTACTGTTATTACTGCAAATATGATTATCCAAACAATAAGTTTTTTTCTAAAAAACATACATAATATATAAATAGGTCTACTCTTTTCTGGATTTTCGGTTTACTCCAATTTTTGTTTACAAATTAATCATCTAATCCGTTTAACGTCCAAGTTGTTACTTTTCCACACCTTTTACAACGTGTAGTAACGACTGAATAATTATCATCAATTATTTCTAAATCATCATAACCACATTTAGTACACTCTAATGTACACTCCTTTCCCCCTCTTCGGATTATAGTTTCTTTTGAACCACTTAAAAAAAGCCAATATACTGCATAAAATCCTATGATAAATACCAATAATGCTTTCCACCAACTAAAAAATATCCACACTATAATAGAAGCCACTATTATAAGTATATATCCTATCCAATCTAATACTTGATATTTACCTCTTAATCTTATGCATATTTTGCGAATTATAATAAAAGCTATTATAAATATTATTAAGCTAACCCATACACTCATAATCAATTCTTAAAAGTTTTATTTTGTTTATTATCATATACTAACACGCCGTTATTCATTTCTATTCTGTAAATTTTGGTATGTTATATTTGCTCCATATAGAGGTGTTAATATTAAACTCTTCTTGCTTACCTCTAATCAATGCTGAGTGTGCAAAAATAGGTTGCAAATACTTAGTCATAGGTTTATTTACTATTGTACCCTCCTCTATATCTTTACTTAATTCACTTTTGTCGCTATGCACTAATATCTTTAAGTCTTCTCCTAATATATACTCATATAAATTATAACACGCCAATAATCCATCTATGTAAAGCATACCCTTTTCAAGGGTATCATTAGGATATATGCCTCTCAATTTCTCATCATGAATTTCCAAAATCTTTAATTTTTCATCTACACTTAAAGTAGGATTAGTCATAAAATTGATAAACAAATTAAAGTATTTATCACGCAGTTCTTCGGTTGGGAAGTTTTCCGCAACATGATCATAAAACCAAATTGTCTGTTCATATGTACACTTTTGCCCTACATTTGTCAAAAATTTTGCGTCAGACTCTTTTACCTCTTCGTTTTTCTCTTCTTCGTTTCCTGCGTTATTTTTAATGTCGGTTTTTTTGATAAAGAACCATATCCAATAGATAATAAATGCAAAAGGAACGATGAAGAATGCTATCGTAATAATTAATTTCAAAAAGAATTTAATATTAACTCGTAGCCACATGTGAGCAATTGTTCCAACAGACAAAACAATCCATATCAAATTTAATGCATTCATAATTTTAAATATTAATAATTTTAAACAACTAAAAAACTTATATACTACACCTTAAAAAGCAGATTATATTCTTTGAGGAATACCATCATAAACATACTAATAACCGCTAAAGCAATTCTTATATTGGTTTTATTCTCCTTTATTAAATAATGCCTTAAAGCCATTACCAATAAGATTGAACAATCGTACTATAAGTGCAATAACGAGTTTAATCAAATAAATCAACCTCTCTTCGTAAGAGAAGTTGATCGCTTATTTTTTATCTGAGACTTAATGTTTTACGTTAGAAAATACTGCTGATTTGCTTTAGAATTAAGACTTAGTCTTATATATTTTTTTATTTTGGAAAAATTTATTCTATATAATTTGGCATAATTAGCATTAATTTATGTACCTTTGTCAAAGTAACAACTACTCTTACGAAGAGAGTTTTTATTTTTCTCATCTATCAATTAGTTATATCAACTTCAATATCATATTATTAGCCTTGTCTATTGCTACTGTATCTAACGACGCAAGATAGATGCGTGTTGTTGCTTCTGAATTGTGTCCCATTCCCTCACTTATTACTGACAATGGTACATTTTTATTTTTAGCTATACTTGCCCACGCATGCCGAGCAACGTACATTGTAAGAGGTACTGATATCTCTAACTTTTTACCTATAATTTTAAGACTATGATTAATATTGTGTGCGGCATAAATATATTGCTTTCGCTCCTCAATATTACTAATAGGCTTGATTATTGGCAGTAGATATAAGGAGGTTGTATTATCATATTTTTCTACTATGTCCTGCATACATTTTTCCCATCTGATATAAAGCTGTTGTCCTGTCTTGCGCCTACGATACGATAGCACACCATTTGATAAATCTTTTTTACGCAGATATGCCATATCTACAAACGACATTCCTCGTGTATAAAACGAAAATAGAAACATATCGCGAGCAAATTCAAAAGTTGGCTTTGCTGAAAAATCAAGTTCCTTAATTTTTTTGATAATTTTAAGTGATACTGCTCTTTTTATGGTTTTATCAATTCCTGTATAAACATTCTTAAATGGTTTTTTATCAAAAATCAAACCCTTTTCTACTGCACGATTATATATTGCTCTAAGATTCCGCATATAAAATGATGAAGTATTTGGAGTAACTCCTCTATTTCGTAAATAGATTTCATATCTTTTTATCATATCTGAGTCTATATCTTTCATATCTATATCTTCTCCCTCTCTAAATCGTTTTAGACTACGGAGTGCTGATGCATATGTTTCGGACAAACGTATCTTACCCAACATTTTTTGGTTGGCAATTAAACGTTCCATAAATAAGAATAATTTGTTTTCTGTGGAATAAATTAAAAATTGTTCTGTAATATCATTGGTTGTATATTCTTTTCCATTATATTCCATTCTGAAAATAATTGTTTGAAGATATTTTATATCTGTACGGATATTATTTCTTATCTTCTTTAATTGCGATATCCTTTCTTCATTGTTTTTTGACAATACCACATCTGACATATCTGAATCCCATTCATTAACATAAAGGTGGTAATTTGTATTTATCTGACGTACTACACAATTATGTACTACTTGATAAATAATTATGCCTTCGCTACTTTCAATTTTTGATTTTCTGAATTTTACTTTTATTGTTGCCATATCATAAATTAAATTTTATTTATTATGATTAATTTAATGATACTCTGCTCAATATTATTATATATAGTGCTACTCTTTTTATAATAAATATTTAGTGAAAATATGATACAAACAGAGCGAGGAGCATGATAATCATGCTCCTCGCTCTGTTGTCTTGTTATGTAATTATTAATACTTATATATTATTTCGCATATCTCTTTGTTGCCTTTCATTTGTAACTTTTTGGTGGTGCTTTGTGGCGCAAATGAGAAGTAAAGCGATACCGGTGTCTCTTTTTGAAGTTCTTCTCCGCCTTCGGTTAATTGAACTACTTCTACTCCCTCTGCTGAGCGCATTAGTATTGTACACTCTTTTACTCCATCGGGTATGATTATTTCAACTGTTCCCTCGCTCTTGTATGTTGTTTCCAAGTTCCCGTCAAATAAATTTTCTGTTCCGTTTGCTCCTGAAAGGTTTGCTGTTACATCAAATTTATCCATCTTCATTGGCACTGCTGCTGATGTTGAATTTATATATCTTACATAACGGCATGGCGATGGTGTTGTACTCCATTTCTCGCCATCTTGTGAATACTCTACTGTTAGATTTGCATTGAATTTGGCATCAATGGCTGTTATTGCTGCAATGTACGGAAGTTCTATTCCTACATATTCGCCGGGATTCATATCAATAAATTCCAATACTCGTTTAACTGTTATTTGGTCTTTAAAGGTTGTTACGCGGTTTGATGCCAATCGTGGCATATTTGTATATATTGTTGCTTCGCGTTTAACAGGGTTTACCTCAAATGAGCGTACTGCAACCCAATTCTCTCGTGATGAGTCGTCAAGACGTGCCAATCGTACGTATTGTGCTTGAACGGGTATGCCTTCCCAAATAATATCATAAACACCATTTATATTATCGCGCAAGATTTGCCAATTCTCTCCGTCAAGAGAGTACTCAAGACGAGCCATATCAAAGTAATCGACATCGTTTGGCACGTTGCGTCCTTGATTTATAACAACCTTTTTAACATCGGTTACCTCGCCTAAGTCTATTCCGAACCAACTGCCATCTTTTTGTGCATCGCCCGATGTATAGAAGCTGTTTATATCGCCATCAAACATTGGTTTTACTTGTGTGGTTGCAAGATTGGCAAATGTTCCTATTGCTTTGCGTACTGGTAATGGCTTGCCCGATAATGTTGATACATATTTATTTATCAATGCATCGTTTGCATCATCAATAAATGGTTGTAGTTTAAGAGTTCCCGATTTGTGTGCAAGGTATGCTGCTTGTTCTTCGTCTGTCATACGATTTTCTTCGTATAGATTCCAAAACTTCTCATACTCGCCTGCCTCATATAGTTTAATCAGTTGTAAAGTTTTTTGTCCGCGAATACCCAACTTCTCAAACTCTACTAACCATGGACGCAATTCAGCAGCCAATGCTCTATTTTCGCACAAAGAGTCAATTACGGCAGGTGCCTCCTCTACTCTCTTGAACTCCGCCATAAGGGCATCGTATTGTTGTTGTGTATAGTTATCAATTGTAAAGGTTTCGGTCTCCCACGATTCGTCGCGACGATAACCTGTTTCTGTATCGCAAGAGTGCATTGCAAAGGTACGATATGCTTCTTTTGCCGCAGGCATTAACTCTTGTAAGCCTGCCTCCCAATTTTTCATGGGTTCATATGCTTTAATGTTCCAAGTGTAATCAGCAACACCATAAAGTGCCAATTTTGAAGCCTCGCCATGCTCCATGGGGTTACTTACAAATCCTGCCATTGTTGCAGTTGTTGCAGTACTATCCAAACCATAAACAGGACCTTGCAATATAAGGTTGCGAACATAATCGGTAACAGGATAGTTCCACCAAATGAACGATGGGCGTTTGATACGCTCACTTACCCAATTGAGAGTTTCAGTAGTAATATCGCCACAAACAAAATCGCCTGTCCACATAACGTGAATTGATGGGTGCAATACTTTTCCTAATAGAGCTAAATAGCCGTCAGGTGCGGGGTTAGCCCATAGTTTTGTGTAGTCTGTAGGACATATTATAAGTGGTGCTACATCGCCTTTAACTTCTACAAATTCAGTGTGCAAGCGATTTAAAAGTTGTGCCTGCATATCGGGACGTGTTCCTATACCTGAAATATCGTCAAAGAAGAGAGCAAATGAGCGAATTCCCAAATCATACATTGCCTCAAATTTGTTGTATAGTTTCTTATAATCGCTCTCTGTCCATTGAATATCTTTTCCCGGGTGTATTGCCCAGATGAAATCAACGTAGTTGCGTTTTGAAGCCTCAACCAACTCTTTTATTTTTTGTGCCTCCTCTTCGGGGTACGGCAAACGCCAATATGGTGAACTATGATATGGGTCATCTTTAGGCCCGTATAGGTATGAGTTCATTTTGAATTTACCGTAAAAATCAATAAGAGAAACGCGAGTTGAATGCGACCATGGGTTTCCGTAAAAGCCCTCAACTACTCCGCGATATGGCATATCGGGATAGTCGGTTATTGTCATATATGGGATTGCTTTCTCTACTGCCAATTGACGCAAAGTTTGAACTGCATAAAATGCTCCTCGTTCGTCGTAAGCCGAAACTACAATACCATCTGCCGATACATTTAGTATATATGCTCCACTCTTAGCAAGTGTTGTATCGGTTTGAGCAAGATTTTCGTCAACGATTATTGACATAGGTACTCCCTCTTGAGAAACATTTAAATAGGATTTTACCATTTCGGCAACATCTCCTTCAACTTTAAAGCCTTTATCAATCTTTAATGAACCCTTCTTTGCCAACTCAATTTTTTGAGGTGTAGGGTTAATTTGCACTTTTAACTCATTGGCGCAACTTATTAGAAACATCGCACTTAAAGCAATAGATAAAAATTTTAATTTCATCATAGTTTATTATTGTTATTGATTATTTCGCAATTTTTATAGAGTCTATCTGCAAATATAGGCAATTTATCCGACTCAACAACTTGACTTGGGACAAAATGGTGATAGAATTCAACGATTTCCAAAAAAAATTAAAAACTCTTACATCATAATATGCCAACAAAAATATAGGGTTACGGGTTATAATATTATTAATTAATATAACCTTATATTTTATGAACGATAAGAAGTTTTTGACAAATGAGGTTGGTGCTCCTGTTACGGACAATACCAACTCGCTTACTGCAGGTAAAAGAGGTGCTATGCTATTAGAGGATACTTGGTTTTTGGAGAAACTTGCGCACTTTGACCGAGAGGTTATCCCCGAACGCAGAATGCACGCCAAAGGTAGTGGTGCATTTGGAACTTTTACTGTTACTCACGATGTTACTAAATATACCTGCGCAAGCATATTTGCAAAGGTAGGTAAGAAAACTGATCTGTTTGCTCGATTTTCGACTGTTGCGGGTGAGCGCGGTGCTGCCGATGCAGAACGTGATATTCGTGGTTTTGCAGTTAAGTTTTATACTGATGAGGGTAATTGGGATTTGGTTGGTAATAATACCCCTGTTTTCTTTCTACGCGACCCCTTGCAGTTCCCAGACTTAAACCATGCTATTAAACGCGACCCTCAAACGAACTTGCGCTCACCTCAAACCAATTGGGATTTTTGGACTATGTTACCCGAAGCTCTACATCAGGTTACTATTGTGATGTCGGACAGGGGTATTCCTGCTTCGTACCGACACATGCACGGTTTTGGCTCTCATACTTTCAGCTTAATTAACAAAGATGGTGTACGCTCATGGGTAAAATTTCACTGGGTTACTCAACAAGGTATTAAGAACCTATCCAACGAAGAGGCTGCCATGATTATTGCAAAAGATAGAGAGAGTCATCAACGCGACCTTTTTGAAGCTATAAAACGTGGTGATTTCCCACGCTGGAAACTCTATTTTCAAATAATGAGCGAGGAGCAGGCAGAGAACTACAAGGAAAATCCTTTTGATTTGACAAAAGTTTGGAGCCACAAAGATTTTCCGCTGATTGAGGTTGGTGTAATGGAACTAAATCGTAATCCCGAGAACTACTTTGCCGAAGTGGAACAGGCTGCTTTTAATCCTGCCCACGTTGTTCCCGGTATAGGTTTTTCGCCAGACAAAATGTTACAAGGAAGACTCTTCTCTTATGGTGATGCTCAACGTTACCGACTTGGAGTTAATCACGACCAAATTCCTGTAAACCGAGCAAGATGCCCTATCCATAGTTTTCATAGAGATGGGCAAATGCGTGTTGATGGCAATGAAGGGGCAAGAAAAGGTTACTCGCCCAATAGTATTGGTGAGTGGCAAACACACCATGCCCAATATGGCTATTCGCCTTCGCATGAGGGCAGTATGCGACACAATCCTTATGAAGACCGCGAAGATAACTGCTTTTATCAGGCAGGCGATTTGTATAGGCTTATGACCGAAGAGAAACGTAGATTATTACTTGAAAACACCGTTGCCGATATTATGCCTGTTACCGAAAATATAAAATTGCGACACTGCGCCCATTGCTACCTTGCCGACAAAGAGTATGGCGCTCGTTTAACTGAGATGCTTCATCTTGATTTGGAGATAGTTCTGCGACTTGCAGGCATGAATCATAAAGAGAGACTTGAGGCTACAAGTAGTTGTTAGTTATTAGAATAGCTAATCATAGCTAACAACTAAAAACTAACAACTATAATACGATATGTGTTCCGGCTTGGGGTTTATCTATTGCCGATGCGTGAGTGATAACCACCTCTTTTACTCCTGCTTCTAATGCTTTAAAGGCACTTTGCAGTTTGGGTAACATTCCGCCTGATACTACGCCTGAGGCTTTTAACTCCTCAAATTTTTCGCGGTTTATAAGAGGTATTACAGAGTTATCGTCATTTTCGTCCATCAAAACTCCGGGCTTTTCAAAGCAGTAGATAAGGGTTACATCAAACTTCTCGGCTACTCCTTTTGCTACCTCACTCGCTATGGTATCGGCATTTGTATTTAAAAGGTTGCCTTTACCATCGTGAGTGATTGGTGCTACTACGGGATATGTTCCGCCCTCTAATAAGCGTGCCAACATATCGCCATCAACCTTTACCACATCTCCTACATATCCGTAATCTATGGGGGTTGCAGGGCGTTTGTTTGAAAGGATTATTCCTGCATCAGCTCCGCATACTCCTATTGCATTTATTCCTCGTGATTGCAATGATGCCACTATGGTTTTGTTTACCAATCCTGCATATACCATAGTTACAACTTTAAGTGTCTCGGCATCGGTTACTCGTCTGCCGTCAATCATTTGGGTTTCAATTCCTAATTGTGCCGATATTCTTGTTGCTGAACGCCCTCCGCCATGTACAAGAATTTTACGACCTTCAACCTTTGCATAGTCGTTTAAAAGTATATTGAGCGTGTCGTTCTCTTCTACTATTTTTCCTCCTACTTTTATTACCTTTAGTTGTTCCATTTTACTCTCCTCCAAATTCCATTAGGTACGATTTTATAAATTGGTCTAAATCTCCGTCCATCACTCCACCTACATCTGATGTTTGGTAGTTGGTGCGGTGATCTTTTACACGACGATCGTCAAATACATAACTTCGTATTTGTGAGCCCCACTCTATCTTCTTTTTGCCTGCCTCTACTTTTGCCTGCTCCTCCATACGATGTTTTAACTCTTTATCGTATAGTATTGAGCGTAGTTGCCGCATGGCATTTTCGCGGTTTTTAGGCTGGTCGCGAGTTTCGGTGTTCTCAATCAAAATCTCCTCCTCTTCGCCGGTGTATGGGTCTTTGAAGTTATATCTTAATCGCACTCCCGACTCCACTTTGTTTACGTTCTGACCTCCTGCTCCGCCCGAACGGAAGGTATCCCACGATATTGCAGAGACATCAACTTTTACCTCAATTGAGTCATCTACAAGAGGTGTAATAAATACTGATGCAAACGATGTCATTCGTTTGCCTTGCGCATTGTAGGGCGAGACACGAACTAATCGGTGTACTCCGTTTTCGCCTTTTAAGTAACCGTATGCAAATGCTCCTTCGGCATGCATGGTTACGGTTTTTATTCCTGCTTCATCTCCCTCAATTAGGTGGTCAATAGCAAGTCTGTACCCCTTAGCTTCGCACCATCGAGAATACATTCGCATAAGCATCTCTGCCCAATCCTGACTCTCGGTGCCTCCTGCTCCTGAGTTTATCTTTATTACGGCGTCCATCTTATCCTCCTCGCGTCGCAACATATTGCGTAACTCAAGTTCCGATATAAGATTTATGGCACGTTCGTATGCTTTATCAACGTCTGCCTCTTCAACAACTCCCTCTTTCAAAAATTCGTATGCAAGTTGTAGCTCCTCTACTGCCGCAGCTACCTGATTGTAGCCGTCAATCCAATATTTAAGCTCTTTTATTTTCTTCATCTGAAGCTCCGCCTTATCTCTATCGTTCCAAAAATCGGGAACATGTGTGCGAAGTTCTTCCTCTTCTAACTCAATTTTCTTGCCTTCGGGGTCAAAGATACCTCCTCAACGCCAACTTGCGTTCTTCTGTCTCTTTAAGTTGTTCTATTGTTATCATCTATATTACATTTTTGCAACAGCGAAATTAATATTTGTTAAGGGATTTGCCAAACTTTTTTTTAGTTGTTAGTTGTCAGTTGTTAGTTTTTAGAATTATCTTTGCGAAAGTTTATAATTGCCATTTTGGCATACATTGTATGACGTTGATTGTGCAAATTAACTATTGGCACTATTTTTGTACTTTATTTGTTATAATTATTAATTAACAGAGATATATTTTAATGGATATTCAAGAACAACTTATTTCAACAATTATTGATTCAATTCAAGATAAAAAGGGTAGTAAGATTATTGTTGCAGACCTATCTGAGATAGAGGGTGCTACTGTCAGAAACTTTATTATTTGTACCGGTAAATCAACCACTCAGGTTGCTGCCATTGCCGATAACATCAGAGAGAAAGTAAGGGTTGACCTTAATATAAAGCCTTATGGGTACGACGGCTACAAAAATTCTCAATGGATTGTTATTGACTATGGACAAATGTACGTTCATGTATTTTTACCCGAAATCAGAGACTTTTATAAATTGGAACAACTTTGGAGCGATGCAAAAATCGACACAATTCCTGACTTGGATTAATAGTAAGTTGTTTAACCTAAACTAATTTTAAAATGAGTAAAAAAGGCGGATTTAAATTCAGTTTATATTGGGTTTACTCTATTATTGCCATAGCCCTTATATCGCTATATTATATGAACGACGACTCTCTGCAAAAAGAGGTGTCTTGGACTAAATTTACAGAAATTGCCACTAACGGTGGTGTAAAAGAGGTTACTGTTTATACAAACAAGGATATGCTTGAGGCTGTTCTTGTTGACTCTATTGCTGCCAAAGTTTTTGACAGAGAGGTTGAGAAAGTAGGAAAAAATCCTAAAGTTATTGTTAATATACCTTCAGCAGACCAATTTGACAAGGTCTCGGCTGAATGGCAAAAGGATAATAACTTCTCTGCTCCTGTAAGCTACGAAAAGAGTAGCGACTTCAGCGATATTATATGGGGATTTGGGCCTATACTTTTGTTGGTAATTTTCTGGATTTTTATGATGCGCCGCATGAGTGGCGGTGGCTCCGGTGGAAGTGGCGGAGTTTTCAATGTCGGAAAATCAAAGGCTCAGGTTTTTGATAAAAACGGTCCTATAAAAGTTACTTTTAACGATGTTGCAGGGCTTTCAGAGGCTAAACAAGAGGTTGAAGAGATTGTTGAGTTTTTGAAAAATCCTAATAAATATACCGCTTTAGGTGGTAAAATTCCTAAGGGTGCTTTACTTGTTGGCCCTCCGGGAACAGGTAAGACTTTGCTTGCTAAAGCTGTTGCCGGCGAAGCTAATGTTCCTTTCCTCTCTTTGTCGGGTTCTGACTTTGTTGAGATGTTTGTGGGTGTTGGTGCTTCACGCGTGAGAGACCTATTTAAACAGGCAAAAGAAAAAGCTCCTTGTATTGTTTTTATTGACGAGATTGACGCTGTTGGACGTGCAAGAGGTAAAAACGTTGGTATGGGCGCAAATGAAGAACGCGAAAACACTCTTAACCAGCTACTTACCGAGATGGACGGTTTTGGCTCAAATAGTGGCGTGATAATTCTTGCTGCTACAAACCGTGTTGATATTTTAGACAAGGCTCTTTTACGTGCTGGACGTTTTGACAGACAGATATATATTGAACTTCCTGAGTTGAACGACCGTAAAGCTATTTTTGGTGTTCACTTGAAAGGCGTGAAGATTGACAAGAGTGTTGATGTTGATTTGCTTGCTCGTCAAACTCCGGGATTTTCAGGTGCTGATATTGCCAATGTTTGTAAAGAGGCTGCTTTGATTGCTGCACGACGAAATAAAGAGAGCGTCAGTCGCGAAGACTTTATGGACGCTGTTGACAGAATTATAGGTGGTTTGGAGAAACGCGGAAAGATTACCACAGAAGATGAGAAACGTTCTATTGCTATTCACGAAGCAGGACATGCTACGTTGAGTTGGTTCCTTCAATATGCCAATCCTTTGGTTAAAGTTACCATTGTTCCAAGGGGTAAAGCCTTGGGCGCAGCATGGTATCTGCCCGAAGAGCGCAAAATTACCACAATGGAACAAATTCAAGATGAAATGTGTGCCATTTTAGGTGGTAGGGCTGCCGAAGAGTTGTTTATAGGAAAAATCTCGACAGGTGCCGCCAATGACCTTGAACGTGTTACCAAACAGGCTTACGCTCTTGTGGTATATTTTGGTATGAGTCCTGAACTACCTAACCTATCGTACTATGATTCGTCAGGTCAGGAGTATGGTTTTACCAAACCTTACAGCGAAGATACTGCCAAACTTATTGACAAAGAGGTTAACAGAATTATTGCAGAGCAATATGCGAGGGCTAAGAAAATTTTGTTGGAGAAAGCCGAAGGACATCATGCCTTAACCTCAATCCTTTTGGAGAGAGAGGTTATCTTTACTGAAGATGTTGAGAATATTTTTGGCAAACGTCAATGGAGCTCTCGTACTGAAGAGATAATGGAGGCTGAGGAGAAGAGATTGGCAGAGGAGAAGGCCGAAGCTGAAAAATTAAAAGAGGCAGTTAATAGCGAAATGAAACAGCTTGAAGAAAATAGCGAGGAGGATATTGACAAGGCAGAGAAAGAGATTGACGGAGATAATAAAAATGATATTGTAACCGATAAAGAGTAGGAATATGAAAAGTGTTATTATTAGAACCATTACAGGTGTTTTATTTATTGCAGTTGTTGTTGCTGCAATTTGGTATAATCCTATAACATTATGGGCGCTTCTTGCTCTGATATCGGGAGTATCGCTTTATGAGTTTTATAAAATTATATTCAAAGGCGAGTTTACTATAATGCAATATCTTATGCATATTACAGCTGGTATCTATCTTACAACCATTGTTTGGATGGAATCGACCATGGTAATGGAGGCCACAGATAACAGAGCCTTGACTTATGCTCCATACCTGCTCTATGTTATGATTGTATTCATTACTGAGCTATATGCTAAGAGAGAAGAGCCGTTTACTTATGCAGCAAAAAGTTTGGTAGGACATCTTTATATTGCCCTCCCTGTAGGATTACTAAGTATGATTGCTTTCAGCGGATTATCAATATTATCTATCTATATGCCTACTATGTTGTTTGCCCTTTTAATTATTATTTGGGTTTACGATACAGGTGCTTTTGTTACAGGTATGACATTTGGTAAACACCGTTTGTTTGAACGTATCTCACCCAAGAAATCGTGGGAAGGTTTTTGGGGTGGTGTAGGTTTTGCTCTACTTGCAGCATGGGGTATTTATGCTATACTTGAAAACTACGGTATTAACTCAATGGAGCTATACAAATGGTTAGGGTTTGCCATTGTCGTGGTAGTATCTGCTACAATGGGCGACTTGACAGAATCTCTTTTGAAACGTACATACGGAGTTAAAGACTCAGGGAAAATACTTCCCGGACATGGTGGTATGATGGACCGATTTGACAGTGTATTTATGGCTGCTCCTGCTGCTTATATCTATTTGAGTTTGGTTATGTAGATAAGAGTTTGTTTTTTCTCAAAAAGCAGGGACGTAATCTGTGATTACATTCCTGCTTTTTATTTAATTGAATATGATTTAAAGGATTTCTTAAATATGTTGATGACTTTAATATACTTAATATGTTTACAAAACCAATAAATCAAGGGCAAACCGGGCGTATATAATAACCATTATTACGTCCAGAACCTGTAGTCTGCATACCTCCACGAAAATGGTAGTAAAATGCATATGCACCATCTCCTCCAGAACCTGAAGTCGTCCAATAATCAGCAATATCCGGCATAAATATAAAATTTCCATTAGGTCCTATTACCTTAATAAATGGATCACCGAGAATTGTTAATACTTCATAACTACAATTTTCTATTAATTCTAAGAACTCTTTATGTGTTGGCATTCTCCAATTACCACCCCAATTTACATGGGCTGCATCGTCTGAAAGGTCTAACTCGGTTTTATTATCTACAGTGCCATAATATGAATCGGTGCAGTATTTTGTCAATGTTTTATTTGTACCGTTACAGTATTTATAGGTACTCCAATCGTAAGTGCTTTTTGGAGAGGTCTCACCCCAAGCAAAATAATATCCTGTATCTTCAGGTGAAGAAGCTCCTACATTACAGGTTGCCCATTTGACAGATAAACCCAAATCAACATATTCGTGTCCGTTATATGGATTCTTTTCAAATTTTATACTATCAATCTCTGAGGTTGAGAGACAATATAATATTTTACCGTCTTTATATATATTCAAAGTAGGTTGTAATTGTGCATACGAATTATTTGCTACAGCAAATATTACTATTAGCAATGTGGTTATTCTTGTTTTCATTTCAAAAAATATTTTTTTTATGAGGAATGAGGAATGAGAAATTTAATTCCTAATTAATTATAATCTTCTTAGTTACTATCTCTCCTTTTGATTGTACTGCTACTATATAGATACCTGTGGGGCAATTCCCTACTTCAAGAGTGGCTGTTTCTACTCCCGGAGTAAGTGTTTGCAAAAACTCGCCTTGTATATTGTATAACTGTACTTGGGTGATTATTTCAGGGCTTGTGATACGTACTTCGCCTCCGTAATAGATTATCTCTACATCAGCGATCTCTGCTACTGCCTCCTCTATGGAGGTTATATCGGTATCGCCAAAGGTGATAACTTCAATATTATTTATCGCCATAGAAGTTACAATAGCTGAAATGATAATGTTTACTTCATCTTCTGAAGGGAAGGTAATTTTGTCTATTTCGTCAATATCTATTGACTGAAATGAGCCTTGCGATGTTAGATAGACATTCATATAGTCCGTTGCGTGAACAGGCAACCACGTTATCGGGATGAATGCTAATAACATCAGCAATTGTTTGATGTAGTTTTGTTGCATAATTGTGTTGTTTTAAAGAGTTATAATTGACAACTATGCAAATGTATATATAAATTCACATTTTACCCCCCCCAATTGTTAATATATGTTAATATTGTTTATTTTATTAGTTTCTGTGTTATTAGCGGTAGTACTTTTATATTATTTTAAAAGTATGGCAGATGAGAGATGTTGGATATTTTGCAAATAAAATGAAGTACAGGGCGATAAAGTGTGAAGATGACCCCAAAGTCAAGACAATAAACTTTGGGGTCATATTTAAATACTATTCGCTATCCTTTATAGGAAAACTTATATAAAGTTATCTAAATCTTTTTACAGCTTAAACTACTTTTTTGCTCCACGAGTACGATAGTCGCAATATACTTTACCTTTTACTATGTTATTGAGTTTCCCTTTTATCAACTGCTTACGTATGGGCGATACGTGGTCAATAAATAGTTTACCCTCCAAATGGTCGTTTTCGTGCTGTATTACGCGCGCAATATAACCTTCAAACCACTCAGTGTGAGGCTCAAACTTTTCATCTACATAACTTACCTTTATCTTCTCCTGACGCGTTACCGATTCACTTATTCCTGGTAGGCTAAGACAACCTTCGGGACGTGTTATTTTTTCGCCCTCAAACTCCTCGATACGAACATTCATCATTGTCTTTTTTAACCCTTTATACTCTGGATAAGTGTCAGAGATTGGGTCAAGGTCAATTATTAAAAGGTTCAACGCTAATCCTATTTGGGGGGCTGCCAAACCTATTCCCTCTGATTGTGTAAGGGTTTCGTACATATTCACCAACAATTTATCCAAATCGGGATAATCGGGTGTTACATCTTCGGTTTGCTTACGCAATACGGGCATGCCGTATAGATATATTGGTAGTATCATAGTTTGTTATATTTTATCTGTTCTAAATAGCTTTGTAATATTATCACTGCGCTTACGCGATCGGCTAATCCCTTATCGCGTCGTGCCGATTTTTTTACTCCTCCTGATATTATTGCCTGATGTGCAAGCACGGTTGTAAATCGTTCGTCGTGCATGGTAACCTTCATTGCAGGAAACTTCTCTTTGAACTTCTTCACAAAGGTATTTACTCTTGCCATATTTTCAGATGGTGTATTGTCGGATTGCTTGGGTTGTCCCACAACAACCTCCTCAACATCTTCTTTTGCAATATAGTCGGTTAAGAATTTCATTAACTCAGAGGTTGGTACGGTAGCCAATGAATTGGCTATGATTTGCAGGGTATCGGTTACTGCCAATCCCGTACGTTTTGCTCCGTAGTCTATTGATAATATTCTGCCCATTGTCTGATTATTAATGAGTCTTTCCTACTCCAACGCTGAAAGGTTCTCTTTGTTCTCTAAAGCTTTTCCTTCGGCAGTGTACATATACTCAATACGAGATGCGTATGCTTTCTCAATTTTTCCGCGAACCATCTTCATTGTGCTGTTTATCATCTGATTTTGCTCAGTAAATGGTTCTGCTAATACGGCAAAGCATGATGGCAACCAACGCTCGGGGAATTGTCCTTCAAACTCTCCTCCTTTTTTGAATTTGTTTACAGCAGCTTCAATTCTACGAAGTGCGGCACGACGTCCCTCCTCGGTTTCAAGTGTTAAGCCATCTTCTGCAATACGACGTTTTAATTGATCTTTGTTTGGTACTATCAATGCTGTTGTATATGCCGATTGGTTGTTATATAGCATTACTTGGTCAATGTATGGTGAGTGTTCAACCAACGACTCCTCTATTCCTTCAGGACTATATTTTTCACCATCACTTGATATCAAAAGACTCTTAAAGCGTCCTTTTACATAAAGAAGCCCCTCTTTTGTCATATATCCGAGGTCTCCTGTGTATAGGTATCCGTCGCGAACTGTTTCTGCTGTTGATTCGGGATTTTTCCAATATCCTGCCATTACATTTTCGCCCTTAACTACAATCTCTCCCATCTCTCCAAGTGGCAACTCTTTACCTTCGCTATCACATATTTTTAATTCAATGGGTTTTACAAGTTTTCCTGACGATCCAAAACGGTACATTTCAGGACCATTTGATGAGATTACTGGTGTTGCCTCTGATAATCCGTATCCCTGGAACATTGGCATTCCTATTCCTACATAGAATTTTTGAAGATCTTTATCGAGCAATGCTCCTCCACCAATAAAGAAACGTAACGAACCTCCAAAATTCTCCCTTACTTTTGAGAATATTATCTTATCAAATAGTGCAACCAAAGGTTTTAAAAGATAACGCAAGCCCTTAAAGTCAAGGTTGCTATCGCCATAGTATATTTGTGTTATCTTCATTCCGTACTTGAAGAGTTTCCATGTGGCTGTTCCTTTAGCACGTATTCCTTGCTCAATGTTCTTTTTGAATGTTTTTGCTAATGCCGGTACACTTAAGATAAAGTGAGGTTTAACTTCTCGTATATTTAATGGTATGTTTTTCAAAGTCTCTAATGGATTGCGTCCTACCTGTACTGTTGCTACGGTTGCTCCTTTTGACATCATTATATAGAAACCTACAACATGTGCAAAACAGTGGTCAAGAGGCAATATTATTAAGGTACGCCATGTTTGGTCAATACCTACAAGTGTTAATGCCTGCTCAACATTTGCAGTGTAGTTACGGTGTGTCAAAACAACGCCTTTGGGATCGGCTGTTGTTCCGCTTGTATAGGTTATTGTTGCATAGTCATCATTTTCTATCGTTTTTGCTACT
Source organism: Bacteroidales bacterium (assembly GCA_017935575.1). Lineage (GTDB taxonomy): Bacteria > Bacteroidota > Bacteroidia > Bacteroidales > G3-4614 > Caccoplasma_A. Next base: position 32,415 of record JAGBHI010000052.1, read on the forward strand.
GCCAAAAATTCTTCGGTAGTATGAGATGAAAGAAAGTCATCTCCCATCTTCAAAACCTCTTCTAAAGCTATCTCTTTTTCTTGATAACTCTCTTGCGCATCAAATACAATTACTTTTTCAATTGCCGGTATTTGATTAATAATCAATCTTATTTTTTTGAGTTGATTACCAGAGACCATTACATACTTTACATCGCCATGTATCAGACGGAACAATAGGTCGTTACTCTCTTCAAGTTTTATTGATAATGGGACATTGATTGCTCCTGCATAAAACATTGCCAACTCTCCTATAATCCACATATTGCGACCCTCGCTCAAAAGGGCCATAGTATCTCCCTTTTTTACGCCTAATGCTTGTAATCCGGCTCCAAGCCTATATACTTGCTCTTTTACTTGTGAATATGTTGTGGGTAAAAACTCCTTACCTGTTTTCTCCAATAAAAATGTATTATCGGCATATAGTTTCACCGACTCTTCAAATAAATCAATTAAAGTTCTTTTCATAATTGTATATTTCCTATAAAAGAGGATATGCGAAATTTTTCACATTTCCTCTTTTCTGTTTATTTCTATATAATTTATCGTATTTTATTCCTTTGGGATAATTGACAAATAAAATATTTACAGACTCGTTTTTTAGATTAATAATCTTTTGTGCTGTATATGAATTTTATTTTTATATTCTCCACATCAATTTGAGCAAATTTTGGAGCTTGCAAATATGGATATACAGATTTTACAGTTCCATCTGTCTCTGTTGTTATACCTATTGGTATCAAAATCATATTTGAATCCTTTTTATAATCATCTTCGGCTCCATTATTTGGATCATGCTTAATGATATTGGTTATATATGCCTGAATATTACCAAAATCATATGACTTAGTTGCCGAGCTATATGTTGCTATAAAGAAATTTGTTTTGTCGGGCAACATTCTATCATAGAAAAATATATTTGGATTTATATATTTTTTCTCTCCATCAACAAATATATTACCATCAGCACGCATCAATAACAAATACGGTGGGGGTGATATTTCATATTCATTATTTTCAGTGAAATATACAGGGATTGAAAGGTTCAGAGAGTTTATAAGCCCCATTACTCCCGGCTTCTCTATCGTATCTTTAAAGCGTTTTATAATTTTTGAAATTGGTAATGTTATATTTACATTATAACCTAATGGAGTTGTTATTATCGGTTTACCACTTGCCGCTATTGAAACAACTTCTGATGCCCAATTGACACTCATATGATTTACCGACTCCACCTCATTGGTTGAAACAAATATTGGAGTGGCTTTATTTACCTCTTTTTTTACACCATCAATCTCTGCCACCTCACCATATACGTTGTAAACATAACTTCTATGGTAAATTTCCAATGTAGTAGAATATGTTCTTATTATTGAACCTCCTCCATAATTATGGGTTATATATATTCCAGGTATATATTGCTGTAACTCCTCATCTGTAGGATAATGTTTGAAACTTTTGTAAAGGTCAAAGAAGTCTTGTGCCCACTCTTTTGAGGTTTGACCATTTCGAGAAACAGGCATTGTAACAGTTACTGTGTCAGATGTTACTGTTGAGGGTGTAGATGTAAAAACTTTCTCACCTAAAACAGATTGCATATCACAATAATCCAAAGGATTAACATTGGTGAATACTGTATCGTTTGAGAATGAGGTCAGAGGCTTATTCAATTGATATGCAGCAACTCGCATCGGAGCTTTATCATCACCAGTTGTTTGATTTACAAGAAATTTAATTTTTAAAACTATTGAATCAACCATTGATGTTTTTACCAAATTAGTATCAAATGCTCCAATATATTTTAATTCGGTAAGGTAGTCGCTGCTTATATCTCCGAACTTGGGGATCTTTATATCTCCCAACATGTGATATTGTGCCCTGTTTACTGCATAATTCACCAAAGTAGAATATAAAGAATCCGATTCCGCTGAATATCCCAGCGATGAATCGGAATGAATTTCTACTTCGGTATAATCCAAAGATGAACCTATAAGATTATTATTGTCGCTACATGAAACGGCAAAAACAGATATAAATAATAATATACAAAGATTCCTTATATTTTTCATAATTTATTAGGGTTAGAGAGATATCTCATCGTACAAGTTATTGTACGCCTCAATCATATCTTCTTGATATGGAAGATATTTCTTACCGAGACTTTGAGCGTACTCGCCAATCTCTTCTTTAGAGTCTGCTGAAGCAGAAGCAACAGCATCTGAATAATGAGCTGCCAACTTTAAAATATCGCTATGAGAATATCCGTTTTCAGATGTTATGCCCAATTCTGAAATATCTATTCCATCCATAGCCAACTTTTCTCCTAAACGGCTACTCCATGATGACGAAAACTCATTAGCATAATCAGAATATACTATTTTAGCATCGCGATATATTGGATCGTCACTATAATTCTTCTTCAAATATAATGGAGTTAAAGCTGTTAAACTTCCATGGCAATGAATTATATCCGGAACCCAGCCCATTTTGCGAACTGTTTCAATTACTCCTCGCGCTAAAAAGATTGCTCGTTCGTCATTATCAACATACTCTGTTCCGCCCTCATCTTTCATAACTCCTCTTTGCAAGAAATAATCCTCATTTACAAGGAAAAATACTTGTAAACGAGTTGTGGGCAATGATGCAACCTTTATTATCAATGGGTGATCGGTATCATCAATTATTATATTAACACCTGATAAACGTTGTACTTCGTGTAGTTGATTACGACGTTCATTAATAACTCCATAACGAGGCATAAAAGTACGCGGTTCGCGACCCTTTTCCTGCATCTTCAATATCAAATTACGAGTTTGGTCAGACATCTCTGACGACGGCAAATAGGGATAAACTTCTTGAGCTATTATCAGTACTCTTTTTTTCTCCATTACGGTATTATTTTATTAAATCCAATGCCAAATTTAGGCTCTAATTTTTGCTATAATTTATCATTTGCAAAGATAGTGCAAACCGAGAGCAGAGTCAAACAAGTTTGAACTATGCCGAGGTGCCACCTATTTTCGCAAAAATTTATCTTCTGCAAAGATAATAAAAAATTTTGGCGAAAACGCCAAATTTATATGGGTTTTATTTTCCAAAAAGCGGTTTTAAAGAAGAATTTAGCATTTATTCACATTAAGACCTATTTGATATAATTTTATTGTAAAGAAAGAGTGATTTTATAGCGTATAAATTATTTTTAATACTATTATTTGTTTAATTTTGCACCAATTTAAAATCAATACAGATAAAACTTTATTACAAAGTAATAACATGCCTTAATGTGTATTGAATAATTTAATAACATTACGCAATGAAAATAGTTGCTAAAATTGCAGAACTAAAAGAGATATTAAACGAATATAGAGATCAAGGCAAATCAATAGGTCTTGTTCCTACAATGGGTGCCCTACATCAAGGGCATATTTCGTTAGTTAAACGTTGCATTCAAGATAATGATTGTTGCGTTGTTTCAGTTTTTGTTAACCCAACTCAATTTAACGACAAAAACGACCTTAAACACTATCCAAGAACGCCTAAAGAGGATTGCGCTTTATTAGAAAGTGTAGGTTGCTCAATTGTTTTTATTCCTGAAGTGGAAGAGATGTATCCCGAAGAGGATAATCGTATTTTTGATTTGGGAAGTGCTGCAGAAGTGATGGAAGGACGTTTCCGTCCCGGACATTTTAACGGTGTGGCTCAAATTGTCAGCAAACTTTTTTATGCTGTTGAACCCAACAAAGCATATTTTGGAGAAAAGGATTTTCAACAAATTGCAGTTATTAGAGCAATGGAACGCCAAATTAAAACAGGAGTTGAGATTATTGATGTTCCAATAGTTAGAGAAGATGATGGTTTGGCTATGAGTAGCCGAAATCGCAGACTTACTGAAAGCCAAAGAAAAAACGCTCCTAAAATATGGGAAACTCTATCTAAAAGTTATAACTTTGCAAAAGATCATAGTGTTGAAGAAACAACAAATTTTGTTATTGATACTCTTAATAAAATCCCTGAGTTTAAAGTGGAGTATTATGAAATTGTTGACGGGGATACACTTCAACCAATAAAAGATTGGATTGAGACAAAACGTCCTGTTGGTTGTATAGCAACTTTCTGCGGAGAGATAAGACTAATTGACAATATAACATATTCTGTAAAATAGACGGAGATGCTTGTAGAAATTCTTAAATCAAAGATTCATCGCGCCACTGTTACTGAGGCAAATCTAAATTATATAGGCAGTATAACAATTGACGAAGCTATAATGAATGCTGCCGGAATAATGGAAAATGAGCGAGTTCATATTGTAAACAATAACAACGGTGCCAGATTTTCAACTTACGTAATTAAAGGCGAAAAAAATTCAGGCGTAGTATGCCTTAACGGAGCTGCAGCCCGTTTAGTTCAACCCGGAGATGTTGTTATTATTATGGCATACGCAATGATGGAGCAGAAGGAAGCTGAAACATTTAAACCAAAAGTTGTTTTCCCTGAAGCAAAAACAAATAAAATAGTTGGATAAACATAGTTTACAACATAGATAATACTATCACAAAAAGGGGCAAAACCCTTTTTGTTGTTTTAAAAAAGTTACATTGATTTTATAAATTAACCATTATACAAGATGTTTGAAAATTTAAGTGAACGCTTAGAAAGATCGTTTAAGATACTAAAAGGAGAAGGTAAAATTACCGAAATTAATGTTGCAGAAACTCTAAAAGATGTAAGAAAAGCTCTTTTAGATGCCGATGTCAACTATAAGGTTGCTAAACAATTCACTGATACCGTTAAAGAGAAAGCTCTTGGTATGAACGTGCTAACTGCCGTTAAACCCGGACAATTAATGGTAAAACTCGTTCATGACGAACTTGCACTGTTAATGGGTGGTACTGCTGCCGACTTTAATGTATCAGGAAACCCTGCAGTTATATTAATGGCAGGTTTGCAAGGTTCGGGTAAAACTACATTCTCTGGCAAACTTGCAACTCTTCTTAAAAACAAAAAAAGCAAAAGACCTCTTTTGGTTGCTTGTGATGTTTACCGTCCCGCAGCTATTGAGCAACTAAAAGTATTGGGCGAACAAATAGGTGTCCCTGTATATAGCGAAGAGGGAAACAAAAATCCTGTTGAAATAGCACAAAACGCGATAGCTCAAGCTAAACGTAACAACAATGATGTTGTTATTGTGGATACAGCAGGACGCTTGGCTGTTGACGAAGAGATGATGAACGAGATTGAAGCTGTAAAAAACGGCATCAATCCCAACGAAATATTATTTGTTGTTGATTCAATGACAGGTCAAGATGCTGTAAATACTGCAAAAGAGTTTAACGACCGTCTTGACTTTACAGGTGTTGTTCTTACCAAACTTGATGGTGATACTCGTGGTGGTGCAGCCCTATCAATCAGAACTGTAGTAAACAAACCTATTAAGTTTGTTGGTACAGGCGAAAAGATGGAGGCGCTTGATGTATTCCACCCAGAGCGTATGGCAGACAGAATTTTGGGAATGGGCGATATAGTTTCGTTTGTTGAGCGTGCACAAGAACAATACGACGAAGAGGAAGCTCGCCGTCTTCAAAAGAAAATAGCTAAAAACCAATTTGATTTCAACGATTTCCTTGGACAAATTCAACAAATCAAAAAAATGGGTAATCTTAAAGACCTTGCATCAATGATTCCCGGCGTTGGAAAAGCCTTAAAAGATGTTGATATCAAAGATGATGCTTTCAAGGGTATTGAAGCTATTATTGGCTCAATGACTCCGAAAGAGAGAAGTAACCCTGATATTATAAACAGCAGTCGCAGACAAAGAATTGCAAAAGGTAGTGGAGTGTCAATTCAAGAGGTAAACAGAATTTTAAAACAATTTGATACCACTCGCAAAATGATGCACAAACTCAGCAAAAATCCAATGCAAGCAATGCGTAACATTAAAAGAAGATAAACCATGCAGTTGATAGATGGCAAGGCTATTGCAGCCGAAATTAAAAAAGAGATAGCCCAAGAGGTTGAAGAGATTGTAAAAAACGGAGGTAAAACTCCTCATTTAGCAGCAATTCTTGTTGGTCACGACGGAGGTAGCGAAACCTATGTTGCCCACAAAGTAAAAGCTTGCGGAGAGTGTGGTTTTAAATCAACCCTTATCCGTTTTGAGGACGATATCACAGAAGAGCAACTTCTTAAAGAGGTTGAACGTTTAAACAACGATGATGACGTAGATGGATTTATTGTTCAACTACCTTTACCAAAACATATATCTGAACAAAGAGTTATTGAGGCTATTGATTACAAAAAAGATGTTGACGGATTTCACCCAATAAATGTTGGTAGAATGTCAATAGGACTTCCATGCTTTGTTTCGGCTACACCTGCAGGTATTATGGAACTTCTTAAACGATACAACATAAACACACAAGGAAAAAGTTGCGTTGTATTAGGACGTAGTAATATCGTTGGTAAACCTGTTGCAACACTTATGATGCAGAAAAGTAACCCCGGAAATGCAACAGTAACCGTATGTCATAGCCGTTCAGAGAACTTAAAAGAGATTTGTAAAAATGCCGATATAATAATAGCAGCTTTAGGTTCTCCCGAATTTGTTACAGCAGATATGGTTAAAGAGGGAGCTGTTATTGTTGACGTAGGTACTACTCGCGTTCCTTCGGATAAAACAAAAAGCGGATTTAAACTTACAGGCGATGTCAAATTTGACGAAGTAGCTGATAAATGCTCATACATAACACCTGTACCCGGAGGTGTTGGCCCTATGACAATTGTTTCGTTAATGCGCAATACTCTACTTGCAGGCAAAAAGTGCATATATTAAAATATTATATATAATACCTATATTTAATGAACGCCATACGGCGTTCATTTTTTTTAATAAATTTTATTTGCGGTATTTATAGTTATAAATTACATTTGTTCAAATGTTTAACGCAAAGTTTAAAATATTATCCCTATTTATACTCATAGCTCTATTACCATGTAGTGGTAATACGCAAACCATATCAATGCTATTTGCAGGTGATGCAATGCAACACCAGGCTCAACTTGATAATGCATACAATAATGGAACCTACAAATACAATAACTTTGACGCTATAAAAGATGAAATATCGTCGGCAGATATTGCTGTTGTAAATTTTGAGACTACACTCGGAGGTAAACCTTATAGCGGCTATCCTGCTTTTTGCTCACCAACAGAATTTGCAACAGCACTGAAAGATTGTGGCTTTGATATATTTCTTACAGCAAACAATCACTCACTTGACAGAGGAAGTAACGGAGTATTCAAAACCATTGAAATATTGGACTCTTTAAAAATAAAACATTTAGGGACATATAATAGCCAGAACGAACGAAACATAGAGCACCCCTTCATAATTAGAAAAGGAAATATAAAGATAGGAATGCTTAACTATACCTATGGAACCAATGGCATAGTAGCCAAACAAGGAGCTATTATAAACTATATTGACACAACTATAATTAAAAGAGATATAGCTTTCTGCAAAATAAAAAAGTGTGATATAATAATAGCCAATATGCATTGGGGAGATGAATATCAACTAATACCAAATATTCATCAAAAGAGACTCTCAGAATGGTTACATAAGAATGGTGTAAGAATAGTAATAGGTTCCCACCCCCATGTTGTACAACCTATAACAGTCGAAACCGATAGCTGTGGCAATATTGAGAATATAACCGTATTTTCATTAGGAAATTTCATATCAAATATGAAAACAAAAATGACTATGGGTGCTATAATATTTAAACTATTCGTTACAAAAGAACAAGATAAAATCAAAATAACAAATCCTCAATATTCAAAAATATTTACACAACGCCCTGATGTAGTAAAAAATTCAAATTTTGCAGTTATTCCATGCGACAGCACAACTATAAACAATATCAACTTACCTCAAAAGTTAAGAGAGGATATGAAAATATTCAATAACGAAATTGACAACCTATTTAACAAACATAACAAAGGTGAAATTATTGAATATTTTTTCTCTAAAAAGAGCCTACATTCTTGCATAAAACAAAAATAAACATTACCTTTGCATCGCAAAACAAATGGTGAGTGTAGCTCAGTTGGTTAGAGCGTCGGATTGTGGTTCCGAAGGTCGTGGGTTCGAGCCCCATTATTCACCCTGAAAGCTGTACATTCGTACAGCTTTTTTTTTTGGTGGCTCTCACGGAGAAGTTATCTCACAAACAAGAAAGGTCGGCACACACAAACAAGTTGTGTTATTGCCTCCGTTTGTTTCGATCAATTTTTACTCCGTAAAAAAGTCGAGCCCCATTATTCACCCTGAAGAGGCTGTGTCAAAATGTAAATTTTTTGGCACAGTCTTTTTTTTAGCACAAAGTCCCGACTTTCACAAGCCGGGACTTTGCTATTACCTAAAATATTTGTAACTTTAGGCATAATATTTCGCCTTATGACAAAGTTACATTTTCGTCCTTACATATCCAATC
>JAGBHI010000053.1 GCA_017935575.1 Bacteroidales bacterium
ACAAGAACTGAAGAAGTATATCCACTACTACAATAACGATAGGATAAAACTAAGACTAAAAGGAAAGAGTCCGGTGCAATACCGAACTCTTTACCAATAAATTTTATTATTAATCCGTCCAACTTTTGGGGGTCAGATCATTTTTCTCACTCTTTTTTTAATTTATGACTATTTAAATTAAAAAATATTTATAAGTGATTTTTGGTGCAAATAAAATTGTATATCCAATAATAAATTATTATTTTCGCAAATTATAAAATAGGATTATTTTTTGTAATTAAAATATGTTCAACCAAATTGTTTAAAAAATGAAAAGAAGATTACTGTTTGCGGCATTGGCGTTTTTACCAATGTTAGCCTTTTCGCAAGCTGCTCCACAGCACGAACAATACGTAAAGATTGGTTTGGGTGAAACAGCGTGGGGTAATGCTTATTCAGCGTGGGTGCCTGGTCAGGCTTTTTATAAAGGTCTTGATGCAGAGGCAGAGGAAAATGAGAACTTTAATATTTCTCGTATTAAACCTCGTCAAAGATTTACAAATGCACAGACACAAGTACGTCCTACACAAGATTCACAGCGTAAACTTTTGTGGTGGTGTCCTATAGGAGGAGATGGTTGGAATGCACTTCCCTCATATTTCTTTGGTGGAGAGGTGTGGACAATGTGGAGTTATACCGACATTTGGGGTAACTGGACAGCTCCATTGATGAGTATGCCTGCAACAATGCTTGATGTTTGTCACAAAAACGGTGTTAAAATATCATGTCTTGCACCTGTTGCTTGGGCGGCATATATCTCAACTACAGATGGAACAGGATATGGATATTTGTTGAGAAAACTTCTTACAGATGCAGGAGGAGCCGACAAATTTTTGAAATTCTTGAAATATTACGGAATTGACGGAATGGGATTCAACTCTGAGTTTACATGGAGTGGAACATTGTCAGGAGGTCCATACTCAGGTCAAGCATTCCACACAGGAATGAAAAACTTCTTAGGCGACTGTTATACAAAAGCCGACTCATACGGAGTGCCATTCCATAACTGTTGGTATTCATTAACAAACAATAGCGGATCTCTTGGAGGTTCTAGTGCATTGGACGGATCAAACAAAGATTGGTTCCACTACAACGGAAAACCAACATCAACAGTATATTTTACAAACTACGGAGCATCTCTATCAACATCACAAAATACAGTAGAGGTTAACTTCCCAACACGTTCGTCATTTGACGTACACATGGGCGTCGATTACCAAGCAGGTGGTGCAGTAGGAAACTGGACATCTCTAAGCAACTACAATATATCAATAGGTATTTGGGGTGCACACAACCGTAACCTTATATATGAAACTCGTGGAGAGAGAGGATCAGACCCACTACAACAACAAAAGACATACCAAATGATATTGGAGAATGTATTTACAGGTTCAACAAAGAACCCTGTTAATCCTCCTCTAATTTCAACAACAACTCGTTTCAACTCAATGTCAACAAATGCTTATGGTTGGGCTCAATTCATAACAGCACGTAGTACATTGATGTGTCAAGATGGTGGTGATTTGTCAACCGATCCATTTGTAACAAATTTCAACTTAGGAAACGGAAACTTCTTTAATATAAAAGGAGAGCGCCATGCAGATACTGAGTGGTATAATATAGGTATGCAAGACTATATGCCAACATGGCGTTGGTGGGCAACAACAACTTATATGGGTCGTACCGAGGCAGAAGTAAGTGATGACCTTAAATATGAGTTTACATGGGACGATGCATGGTTTGGAGGCTCATGTATGCAAATATCTGGAGCAACAGATAAAACATATTTGCAACTCTTTAAAACAAAATACGAAACAGCTAAATCGGGAGACTATTTGACAATACGTTATAAAGTTCTTTCAGGATCAGGAACATTAACATGGGCAGTATCAAAAGAGGGAGCTGAAACAACAGTTATTGAGAAAGCGATAAAATCAGGAGCTTCAGCATCTGATGAATGGGTAACAGTTAATACAGCAATCGGAGGACGTAGTGGTCTTAAAATTGAAAGCTCTGTGATGGCGCAATTAGGTTTGAAATTTACAAACACATCAGACGACTTCAAAGTATTGATAGGTCAAATAGCTCTTACAAGAGGAAAACCAGGAACATATACTCAACCTGCAACACCTAAAATAGAGAAATCAAAAATGATGGCTCGTAATTACAAAGGTGTTGATATGAAGATAATCTTCAATATGGACGATGCTTATAGCGGACCAGCAAAAGAGGCATACGAGCCTGTATATAATGCAGATGTTAATACTTCATACTTCCGTATTTATACACAACAAGAAGGTAAAGAAGAGAAAGTGTTTACAGCAACAACTTCTTGGGCAGCATACGTAGTTGCAGCTCCTTATGTAACAGAAGATGCAGGCAAAATGCGAATTGGAGTATCAGCAGTAGGTTTAGATTATGAATCAGAATCAGCAATAGCATGGGGAGAATGGATGGAACCAATGACTATTGAACCAACAATTGTTGAGGGAACTGAAATTGACAAACCCATAATTAAAGCAGGTGAAGAATTTACATTGAAATACATTGATGTTAACCATCCTGCAGCAACATGGGAAATTATAAATTCAATGACAGGAGCATCTGTACAAACATTTAATAATACAAAATCAATTACAATGTCGTTGTCAGATGAGGGTTCATACGATATTAAGATTACTAATGCTGACGGAACAGTTGCTTATACTCGTGGTATTATTCAAGTATCACCAGCAGAGACAGGTGCAATACCTCAATTAGGAACACTAACTGCTGATAAACAGCAAGCTGAAGTTGACGAAAATATAACATTGTCATATACAACAGCTCGTTTGGGAGAGGGAGCAGTATCTCGTTCAATAAAAGTAGAAGACCCCAACTTGTTACGCTTCCCAGAGGTAGTAGGTTCTCGTCCTTATACATATATGATGTGGTTCAAGGTTGATAAATTTACTCATGGATCAGAGGGAACAAACTTGATTGATAAGAGAAGTTTCTCAGATGTATGGCCTCACAATAACTGGGGAGATATATGGGTAACAATTCGTTCGTATCCACAAGATGGAGGAGCATATCCTCGTTATGAAACAGGAGCATCATCAACTTCGCAAACTTCACCACACCCTGCAAATGAGATTTCATTTAACACATACGGTTGGACAGAACACGATGCACCTAATGCAAACATGATGTCAAATGATCATAGTGTTAACGAAGGACAATGGACACACTTGGCAGTAACATTCGGAACAGACAATGTACAAAAAATGTACTTCAATGGTAAGAAAGTAGCTGAAACAACAATCCAACACATCACATCAAATGGAGTTCGTTCGTCAGGAAGTAGTGTTTATATTGGAGGAACAAGTGTATATAAAGGTGGATTTAATGGTTGGGTAGATGAGTTCCAGGTATGGGACCGTGTATTGACTGATGCAGAGGTGCAAACAGCAATGAAAGGATATACAACTGCACCAAGCGGTTTGCAAGGATATTGGACATTTGAGGAGACCGTAAAAGATGCAAACGGAAACAACGTATTCCCCAATAAAGGAACGAAAGGCTCATCATACAATGCCGCACTTATCTCAACAGTAGGACAAAAAGGTGAGAATACATCAGAAGTAGTTCAAACTGTGATAAACGCATCAAACGATGAGTTGGGTAACCCAATGATTTCAGGAAGCTATCAAGTAACAACATCAGCAGAGTGGTCAGCACCGGGAGCTACACTTTCTGAAACAACTAACGGAGCTGTAGTCTCTTACGATGCAACAGGAACATATACAGCAGGTCTTACTCTTAAAAATATGTGGGGTAGCGATAAGAAAACTATTGATTTCGTAATCGTATCTGCGCCTGATGGAATAGAAGATGCAGTTGTTGAAGAGATGGGAGTATATCCTAACCCATTCACTGATTTCGTTAACCTATGTTTTGCAAATGAGGGAGCATATACAATTGAGATTGTAGCTCTTGATGGTAAATTGATTGAAAGCAAACAAATCAACGTATCAGCAAATGAGGGAGTACGCCTTGATATTAATGGTGAAAAAGGAATGTATATTATTAAAGTATTAAATGCTAATAATGCTGCAGTACGCACATTGAAAGTTATTAAGAAATAATAGATAATACATATAATATTATTAAGGGAGGTTATTGAAGTGAACCCCAAAGTTTGGACAAAAAACTTTGGGGTTTATTTTATGCGAAAGAAACACGATTATTCAGCATTGCTAAAATATATGCATATGCTTAAAGAAGGTTATTCCATCAGTTACATCCATACCACTTATGGGATAAATGGAGAGCAACTAAAAAAATTATGGCTATTATACCAGAGAGAAGGAGCAAAAGCTCTTCATCGTCAAGCGTAC
>JAGBHI010000054.1 GCA_017935575.1 Bacteroidales bacterium
AGAACGCTCTGCACCGGGAATGAAAGTTCTTGATGAGCAACTACTGATGTTTCAAAGAGGCAGTAAGGCTCACGATGATGCTCCCGATGCTTTGGAGGGGGCAATATGGATGCTCAAAAAGCAAGAGCGGTCAATGGCTTTCACTCCACGTATGGGCAGACGCACCAAACCCAAAAGTGCATGGTAATTCTAACAACTAAAAACTAAAAACTATGAAGTTCATAACAGAAGAGGATTTTAAACAGGTGTGCGACAGTAACGCATTATCTGTTATATCGCAATCAAGCGAAGAGAATAAAACAAGAGCTGAAGCATACGCCATAGAGGAAATATCATCGTACTTGCGTAGCAGGTACGATATGCAAAAAGCATTCTCTATGCAAGGCAACGATCGTAATGCTCTGCTTGTGATGTACACAACTGATATTATACTCTATCATCTTGTGGCATGGTTGCCCAAGAAGATAGGGTTTGAGATAAGAGAAACACGATATAATGCCGCCATTGATTGGTGTGTAAAGGTTCAAAACGGTAAATCATCACCTGAACTGCCTACACTCGTAAACGACAAAGGCGAGACCACAGGCGGGACGGTGAGAACAGGCGGACAAAAGAAAAACAACTACTATTGGTAATCTTTACCAATTGGTCTAATAATTGATAAAATGAAAAAATCAGATAAATATACCCCTGAAATGATTAAGGCAATGAAATCAGCCGAAGGAAGAGAAAAATTAAAAAGTATAGTCGTTGAGTTGGTAAACCAAACACGCTACCTAACTGCAAAAGATATGGGCGATTGGCGTAGGGCTTGGCAGATGGCCATCTCTCACGATAACCCCAAACGAAATGCCCTACTTGATATTTACGATGATATTATGGTTGATATGCACCTTACAGGTTGTATAACTCAACGCACAGGATTTGTAACCAAGAAGGCATTCCGCTTACGCGATACAAAGAGTGGAGAGGAGAAACAGGAGATTACAGAACTATTTGAGACCGAATGGTTCAAAGAATTTATTCGTTTGGCACTTGAGAGCCGTTACTATGGTCACTCTCTTATACAAATGGGAGATGTGGTAAAACCTCAATATGGCAATATGAGATTTGCGAGTGTAGATATTATTAACCGCTACCATGTTATCCCTGAATATGGTGTTATTGTTAAAGACAGAAGCGATGATTGGCGGAGAGGTATATCGTACAGAGAGGGAGATTATGCTGCATGGTGTATAGAGGTTGGTAAACCTAACGATTTAGGTTTGCTTCTAAAATGTGCTCCTCCTTGTATAAGCAAAAAGAACATGCTCGCATTTTGGGATAGTTGGGGCGAGATGTTCGGTATGCCTGTGCGTATTGGTAAAACAACCAGCCGAGATGCTGAAGAGATTGATAAAATGGAGCGTATGCTTGCCGATATGGCGGCAGAGGCGTGGGGACTATTCCCGGACGGTACCGACATTGAATTTAAAGAGACTTCACGAACCGATGCTTATAATGTATATGACCGCCGTATAGACAGAGCCAATAGCGAAATATCAAAGGGTATTCTCGCTCAAACTATGACAATCGATTCGGGCTCCTCTCTATCTCAAAGTGAGGTGCACCTTGAAGTATTCAAGAATATTATCGACAGCGATGCCGATATGGTACGCGATGTGGTTAATAACCGCCTGTTGCCTTTTATGGTTGGTAAAGGTTTCCCCGTAGAGGGTTGTCGCTTTGATTGGGACGATGCGGTAGAGTTTACCCCACAAGAGCAAATAAACATCGAGCAGATGATTCTCAACGGAGGTTACGAGATAGATCCCAAATATTTTGCCGACAAATACAACATTCCAATCATCGGCAAGAAAGAGAATTTTTTCGACTAAGGGCGGGAGCGACAGAACGCCCTGAGGATAAAACTCTGTCGCTTTACTACAAGGGTATGAATAATGCTCTTGCAGAACTCTACGGCTCCGACAATCTCATACGCCTTGCCGATAAGGATTCAGGATTTAATCACTCCATTTGGGACAGGGCGGTTAAATGGCTTCACTCAAAACGAGGATATGAGATTGATGACAAACCTGTAAAAGATTTAATAAATGAGACCTACCGTGTACTCTCGGAGGGCGTAAATAGCGCAATTACCGAAGAGGTACCCGCAGAGCTTACACAATCATTGTTGAACAACACCTATATATTTTCGGGATTCAAAACCTTCCACGAGATGCGTCAAGCATCGGCACTGCTTCGCTCATCGACGGGAGGGTTCAAGAGTTTTGAGCAATTTTACCGTGATGTTAAGAAGATAGACAACACCTATAACCGCTCATACTTAGCAGCAGAATATGAATATGCTGTGCAGAGTACCCAAATGGCTGTTAAGTGGAAAGATTGGGAAGAGGACGGCGACCGCTACCTTTTGCAGTACCGCACAGCGGGTGATGAGCGAGTACGAGAGGAACACGCAGCACTCAACAACACAACCCTGCCAATGGACGATAAGTTTTGGGATAGTTATCTTCCACCTCTCGGCTGGCGTTGCCGTTGTACTGTGGTGCAAGTTCGCAAAGGTAAATACCCCGTAAGTGATAGCGATGCAGCTTGCAGTGTGGGAGAACACGCAACCTCACTACCCAAACAAAAGATATTTCGCTTTAATCCCGGCAAAACAGGCAAGGTATTCCCACCAAAGCACCCATATTTGCCTAAAGGGTGTGGAAACTGTAGTCGTAAACTTTTACTATCGTATAATCCTAAAAGTGAAAAGTGTAGAAGTTGTACAAATATATCTCATTTAGCTATTATTGAAGGGCGTAAATGGGCTGAAGAATCTATGCCTCTAAGTAACACCAAGGTTAAGTTTGAGAATATTCTAACTAAAAATTTACTTAAATCAAAAAAAACGAGAAATCGCTTGCTTCGTCATTGCTTCACTACTGAAGAATTGGAAGCTGCTATATATTTTTGGAATAACCCTCATCTCCTTAGAAATCCACGAATAAGTGTTCTTGGAGAAAACAAAGATATGAGCGATAGAAAAGCACAAAAGAATATTGCAGCAAAGAAAAGCAGGGGCGTTTGTGAATATATAGAATATTGCGGAATATATAGAGGTATAAAATGGTTAATTAAAACTGAACATCACAAAGCCGGATTTGAACAATTTTACTGTTTAAAAAAAGGAAATTGATATTTGTATCCGTGAGCTCATAAGGCCCGCAACTGCAATACCAATACCAATTTCCTATACAAATATACAACTTATTTTAAATATATAACAATATGGAAGGGAAAAAAGTTAAAAACAATCTTAAAAATTGGTATTTACACAATTTTATAGTCTCGTTACTTGAGGAATGTAAAGATACAGGAGATAATGGCAGCAATGCAAGCAATAATACTGATAACGAACGAGGATATACGCATATATCGGTCTCTTTTCTCTCTTCTGTATTGCTCCGTAAAACCGCCTTTATTTATAAAGGCTCTACCTTTGTGTGTTATTGTAAAGTTATATTTGCTCTCACGAAGATAGCCCTCTCTGGTAAGATGAAAAATAACCTCTTCGTAGTCCTCAGGGA
>JAGBHI010000055.1 GCA_017935575.1 Bacteroidales bacterium
GAAGTTTCGATGTGTCAAAACCAAAGCGTAGTAAACGCCTTTTAATATGTCTTGTCCCACCCAACCACTCTTGTGAAAAGAGCCTTTCAGCGTGGAACATTGCGAAATTAATTATTTATGTTGAATATTCCTAAATAATTTCACCTAACTTAAACTATTAATGTAGTTTTTTATCTTTTATACAAATTAATTTGTAAGAATTAGTTTATACAGCTAAAATATGTACCTTTGCTACATAATTGAGATATTATGATAGTGAAAGAGAGAGATAATATAGTGTGGGTTGATTTGTTACGTATTATAGCCTGTTTTTTGGTAGTACTGTCGCATTGTTGTGACCCTTTTGTTGCTCACTTTAATAGTGATTATTCAAAGTTTTTGCAGGGTTGTGGTATGGGTAGTGCAGTTCGTTGTTGTGTACCTCTGTTTGTTATGATGTCGGGTGTGTTGCTACTCCCTGTTAAAACTACTATGGGCGAGTTTTATGGTAAACGGTTTAAACGGTTGTTAGTGCCTTTGATTTTCTGGTCGTTGGCATTACCCGTTATATATTATCTCTATTTCTTATTGGTGGGTGCTACTTCAAGTCCGAGTGTGGATATGAGTATGTATAGTGCCGATATGACTATTCGTAAACTCTCTACTTTTATTTTTAATTTTAATTACGATACCACTCCGCTATGGTACTTGTATATGTTGGCAGGGTTGTATCTTATAATTCCTATATTTAGTAGTTGGCTACAAAACGCTACACAAAAGGAGATGAAACTCTTTTTGAAGATATGGCTCTTTACTCTCTTTATCCCATATATTAAGATGTTTGCTCCTTTGTTGGGTTATATGGGTAACTACGGACATATGGGGCTGTTTGGCGAGTGTGATTGGAACTCATATAGTTCATTCTACTATGTCTCGGGCTTTATAGGTTACATTGTTTTGGCTCACTATTTAGTTAAATATCCTTTGAATTGGAGTTGGCGAAAGTTAGCCCTTATTGGTATTCCTATGTGGTTAGTGGGTTATGCAATTACCTTTGGTGGTTTTGTTATGATGAATGAGCAGTTCCCTGGTAATTATGCTTACCTTGAAATACTTTGGTGGTTTTGTGGTATAAATGTATTTTTAATGACATTCCCAATTTTTGTGGCAATTCAAAAGGTAAAGATTAAATCTTCGCCTCGCCTCTCAAAAGTGGCATCAATGACCTTTGGTATATATCTTTGCCACTTTGTCTTTGTTCAGATGGGCTATGACCTTTATCTTAATATATTGCCCGATGCTGTACCTGCTTTTGTTCGTATAATACTAAATGCAGTAACTGTTTTTGTGGTGTGTTATGGGCTTGTGCGTTTGTTTTCATTAAACCGCTTTACACGAAGGTTAGTCGCATAAAGTTATATTTACTCAAAGGGGTTGCAAGAGAACCTCATTCCAAATACAGCGTATGGGTTACGCATATGTGGGTTTACGCCAATTTGTGCAAATATGGGTATTGACAGGTATTTATTTATAAATATATCTTTTGAGAGTTTCATATTCAAATCGACAACAGCAAATTTATTGGTTTGAAACGATGATGTAGAGTAGGGGGTTGCTCCAATCTCAAACGATATATCAAACTTGGGTAGGGTTATTGGTACTCCAATGCTCATATATGAGGTGTATGCTCTCTCTCCTTTACTGTTTACTCCATCATATCCGGCTACGGTTGTAAACCACTTAAACGCAAAGAATTTGCGACTATATCCTGTATGTATCTCAATTTGATGATTGTCGTTGAAGTTTGTAAAACTATTATCTTCAACCATATTCTCGGGGTAGAATGATATATAATCTACTACTGAAACTGTAAAGCCTTTGTTATAGTATCCCAATGTTAGGTCCAACTCTTTAAAGTTGCTGTTGTCAAAAGGGATATATGCCCAACCATTTAAAAAAGCTCCTTTATAAGAAAATGTAATATCAGGTTGAAATGAACCTTTTCCATATTCAACTCCTCGGATAATATATTTGCTTACAAAACCAGCTCCTATATTTAAAGATAGTTTATCTTGTGCAATACTCGTTGAGAATATGGCAAAGAGGGCTGTTAATATGGTAATTATCCTTTTCAATTAATGAACTAATTCGTGATATAGCAGATTGTTTTTAAAAAACAGAAGTTGATACTCTATTGAGTTATTCCAATATTCAAGGTTGTGAGCACCGGGGCGAACAGTATAGTCGTGTTTAATACCTTGTTTCAATAATTTCTTGTGGAGATTATTATTTACTTTAAAGAAGAAATCTTCTGTTCCGCAATCAATGATTATTTTTAAATCTCCGTCGTTTAACTTCTCTATTTGGTTATAAATAGCAAACTCGTTCCATCTTTTTTTGTTTTTGCGTTTCTCGCCTAATAGTTCGTTCATATTCCAACTTTTTGGGAAATCTCTTATATCTACGCCACCGCTTGTTGAGCCTGCAACACCAAATAAATCGAGATGACGTATTGCAAGATACATTGCTCCTTGTCCGCCCATACTTAACCCTGTAATTGCTCTCGATTCTCTGCTTTTTAGAGTGGGGTAGTTATTGTCAATGTAAGGTACAAGCTCTTTTGTTATATATGTTTCAAATTGTATTGTATCGCAAACAGGGCTATCCCAATACCAACTTTTCTCTCCATCGGGGCATACAAATATCATTCCGTATAGGTCTGACAACTCTTTAATTTCAGGCTTAATTATTGGCCACGAACCATAATATCCTCCATGTCCGTGAAGTAGATATACAGTCGGGTAATTTTTACTACAATCATCAGGAGTTATAACTACACATTTTAAATCTTTATTCATTGCGTTGCTATGCACAACAATTGTATCAACTTTTGATGCGTATAGTGCTGTTACAACAAAAAGTGTAAGAAATAATATAAATCCTCTTTTCATATTACCAATGTTTAATTATACCTCAAAGGTAGTAACAAACGAGCGAGAAATATCAAGCTTGCTTGAATATTTATCAATGCGAGTGCAAAAAATCTTAGAGGTTTACCTCAAAGGTAGTAAATTCCATTGTAAGAGCATCTATTGTAAGTAGTTTATTTTGCAATACATCGCCTGCCCCTGTTATTATTTTAAGGGCTTCCATTGCTTGAATAGTCCCGATGATACCGGGTAAGGCACCAATAACACCAATGTTCATGTTACTATTTATATTTTCTGATTTTGGATAAATATCGGAGTAAGATACACCGCCATTATAGTTAAAAACAGATACCTGACCTTTAAACTCTGATATTGCACCATATACGTATGGGATATTCAACTCTTTTGATACGCAATCAATTAAATAGCGTGTTTCGCTGTTGTCGCAACCATCAATAATTATATCGTACTCTTTTGCAATATCATAACCGTTTTCTGTCGTAAAGAGGGTATCGTATATTTCAATATCTATGTCAGGAGATATTGCTTTAAGTTGTTCTTTTGCAACAGATACTTTTTTCTTGCCTATATGCGAATTGTTATAAAGTATTTGTCGTTGTAGATTACTTTCTGATACGGTGTCATTATCAACTAATCCAATTTTACCTACTCCTGCAGCTGCTAAATATATCGATATTGGAGAACCTAATCCGCCTACTCCAATAATTAAAACTGATGCTTCAGAAATTTTCTTCTGTCCATCGTTCCCAATTTCGGGTAACATTATTTGTCGGCTATATCTGCTCATATTGTATCAAATACTTTGTCCCAATCTTTCCAAACAACTTCATAACCTCTTGCTCTTATACTCATTTCAACTTCTGACGGAGTGCGTTGGTCGCTTACCTCAAACTGCTCTAATGCTTGAGGGTGGGTTTTATATCCGCCGGGTTCGGTTTTTGAGCCTGCACTAAATGATGTTGCACCCAACTTTAGAATGTTATCTCTGAATTTAACCTCTTCGCGAGTTGAAATAGATATATCTAAATCTTTATCAAAAATTCTATAAGCAAAAATAAGTTGTGCAAGTTGTTTGTTACTCATTACTACATTTGGCTGAAATCCTCCCTTAGAGGGGCGTATTCTCGGAAAATTAACACTATATTTTGTTTGCCAGTAATGTTTTTTCAAATATGTTAGGTGTATAGCCATCATTGTTACATCTGTTCTCCAATCTTCCAACCCGATGAGGACTCCTAATCCTATTTTATGTAGTTTTGCTTTACCCATTCTGTCAAAACCATTAAGTCGCCACTCAAAGTTCGATTTCATACCTTTTGGGTGATATACTTTATATCTGCTTTTATTATATGTCTCTTGAAAACATACAACTCCGTTCAGTCCACTTTTTGCTAAAAGAGAATACTCTTCGCTTTTCATAGGCATTACCTCTATTGATATATTTGTAAAGTATTTTCTCGCAATTTTAATAGCCTCATTAAGATACTCAACTCCTGCATCTCTTGGGTTTTCGCCTGTAACAAGCAGTATATTATCAAATGGGGCTAACGCCTTAATAGCTTTACACTCCTCTTCAATCTCCTCAGGAGTTAAGATAACTCTCTTAATAGGATTATTATGTTGAAACCCACAATATACACAATGATTTGTGCATGAGTTTGTTAAATATAGAGGTATATACATTTGAATGGTTTTACCAAATCGCTCCTGTGTATATAGTTGGCTCTGTTGTGCCATAGGTTCAATATACTTTTCAGCCGCAGGCGATACTAAAGCCATAAAATCGTCAATATCAATTTTATCTTTTGATAAAGCTCTTTCAACATCATACTCGGTTTTTGAGTATATCTGTGAGCTTATTGACTCCCAACTATATTTCTCTATCTCTTCACTAAACATAATTATAAACTAAAATATAAAAACAACAACTAACAACTAACATTACCCTTATGTATCTCTTTTGTTATTCTCATTGCACAGAAATTTGGTCCACACATAGTACAGAAATCGCCATCAGTTCGGTTATTCTCTTTGTAATATTCTAAGGCTCTTTCCGGGTCTAAAGCCAAATTAAATTGGTCGCGCCATCTGAATTCAAAACGCGCTTTGCTAAGAGCATTATCTCTTATAGTTGCACCAGGTAATCCTTTTGCAATATCAGCTGCATGGGCTGCAATTTTATATGCAATTATTCCATTTCTGACATCTTCCTTATTTGGTAATCCCAAGTGTTCTTTTGGGGTAACATAACAGATCATTGCTGTTCCATACCATGCAATCATAGCGGCACCAATTGCAGAAGTAATATGGTCGTATCCCGGTGCTATATCGGTAGTTAAAGGTCCTAATGTATAAAAAGGAGCACCATTACAATATTCAATCTGTTTATCCATATTCTCCTTAATCTTATGCATGGGAATATGTCCAGGACCTTCAATAATTACTTGCACATTCTTGCTCCAGGCCTTTTGTGTAAGTTCTCCTAAAATTTCAAGTTCAGAGAATTGGGCTTTGTCATTTGCATCGTGAATTGAGCCCGGACGCATACCATCGCCAAGCGAAAGAGCGACATCATATTGTTTTACTATATCGCAAATCTCATCAAAGTGGGTATATAAAAAGCTCTCGCTATTATGTATTGCACACCATTGCATCATTATTGAACCACCACGAGATACTACACCTGTCAATCTGTTTTTAGTCAATTCAATATGATTTTTTGTTACTCCTGCGTGAATTGTAAAGTAATCAACACCTTGTTCGCATTGTTCAATAAGTGTATCACGATATATCTCCCAAGTTAAATCTTTTACATTACCATTCACTTTTTCAAGAGCCTGATATATAGGAACGGTTCCAATAGGAACAGGAGAATTACGTATAATCCATTCACGAGTTTCATGAATATTCTTTCCTGTTGATAAATCCATTAATGTATCGCCACCCCATTTACAACTCCAAATTGCCTTTTCAACCTCTTCGTTAATTCCCGACGATAGGGCTGAATTACCTATGTTTGTATTTATTTTTACAGAAAAGGCACTACCAATTATCATTGGTTCACTTTCTGGGTGGTTAATGTTTGCCGGAATAATTGCTTTACCTGAAGCTATCTCATCTCTAACAAATTCAGGAGTTATATAACTATCAATACCAAGTTCATCATTTATCATATTCTCGCGTATTGCCACATATTCCATTTCGGCGGTGATAATACCTTGTCGAGCATAATATAATTGTGTTATCTCTTTACCATCTTCCGCTTTTAAGGGCATATATCTCTTTTTAAAGCGAATATTCTCAGTTGAGCTATCTTCTGCTCTTTTTCTGCCATATTCCGAAGAGAGTTGTCTTAATTCAATAATATCTCCACGTTGTGTTATCCAACTCTCTCTTAATCGAGGTATTCCCTCATTTATATTGACAGAGATGTTTTCATCGGTATGTACTCCGCCTGTATCATAAACAATAACAGGAGAGTTCTTTTCAGAAACTTTTTCTCCTTTACTATTTATGGTAACCGTATCGGTAAGATTTATTTTTCGCATACCTACTGCTATATTATAAAGTTTGCCTTTAAGATATAGCTTTTCTGAAGTAGTACAACCCTTATTATTTATCTGTTTCATAGTTCTTCTAAAAATGATGTTAATGGGCTACTTGCAACCGATAATTTTGTTTTTGCTCCCAATCCTGATAAATATGCAATTCTACCACTCTCTACAGCAAGTTTAAATGCATATGCCATTTCAACTGGGTTTCCGGCAACGGCTATGGCTGTATTTACCAAAACTGCATCAGCTCCCATCTCCATTGCTTCTGCAGCATGTGATGGAGCGCCAATACCTGCATCAACAATAACAGGGAGGGAACTTTGTTCAATAATTATCTCTATGAAATCGCGAGTTAAAAGTCCCTTGTTTGTACCTATCGGTGCAGCAAGAGGCATTACAGCTGATGCTCCTACATCTTCTAATCGTTTACACAATATTGGGTCAGCCTGAATATATGGTAATATTATAAATCCTTTTTTTGCCAACTCTTCAGTTGCTTTAAGTGTCTCAATGGGGTCGGGTAGGAGATGACGAGGGTCGGGGTGAATTTCCAATTTAAGAAAATTTGTACCAAAAGCCTCTCTTGCAAGTTCTGCAGCAAAAATAGCCTCTTTTGCATCTCTTGCTCCTGATGTGTTAGGCAATAATTGAATATTATCACCTTTTATATGTTGCAACATATCATCGTTGCTATTTGTCATATCAATACGTTTCATTGCAACTGTAACCATCTCTGTTGCTGAACTGATTATTGATTGCTTCATAATTTCGTTTGAAGCAAATTTACCTGTCCCTAAAAATAGGCGTGAGTTAAACTCTTTTCCGCCAATCACTAATTTGTCGTTAATCTCGGTTCTCATATAATGTATCTATTATTTTATTAGTTATTAGAGTAGGATTTTCACTATTTAGAATGTAGCCGGATATTGCTACTCCGTTTACTCCCATTTTAACAAGTGATGGTATATCCTCTATCTCAATGCCCCCAATTGCTACTATTGGTGTTTTATAATTATGTTCTTTACACTTGTTGATTATATCTTCATAACCTTTAATTCCTAAGATAGGGGATAGCTTCTCTTTTGTTTTTGTAAAACGATACGGACCTAATCCTATATAATCAACATTTGCTGCTATAAGTCTTTGAATATCCTCAAAACTATTTGCTGTACCACCAATAATATACTCCTCACCCATGAGGTTACGTGCTTCAATAGGATTCATATCGTTTTTACCCAAATGGACACCATCTGCTTTTACTTCCATTGCTATATCAGGGTAATCATCTATTATTAGAATAGCATTGTATTGCTTGCATAATTTGTTTATCTCTTTAGCAACTTCAATTATCTCACTCTTGGGATAATTTTTCATTCGCAATTGAATCCATTTACAGCCACCTTCAAGAGCAAGTTTTGCCCCATCTATATGGTTATATCTATCTGTTTTATTAGTTATGAATTGTAACATTATATATATGATTTTATGAGTTTTATTTTTCTTATTATTTCGTTAATATCACTTGAGTTCCATATATATCCCATAAATACAACTCCACCAAATCCCAAATCTTTAATTTGAGGAATTTTATCCGGAGTAATTCCTCCAAGTGCATACACTTTTTCTGAGATAATACCTTCTTTTGTAGCATCTTTAAGTTCTGCAAAAGAGAAATTAGCTTTGTAGCCCTCTTTTGAAATACTATCATATATTGGGCTTAGAAACATATAGTCAAATATCTCTTTTTTACTCTCTACCTCCTTTATTGTGTGGCATGAATATCCCTTAATCCCCTTGAAATTTTCAGGTATAATATTATTGCGACTATTAGCGTGAATACCTCCAATATTTTTGTATGTGTCAATTAAACTAAACCTTCCGTTTAGAATTATTCTACTATGATACTCCTCTTTTATATTATCAAGTATTAGTCTAATACTATTATCTATTGATAAAGGTTTACGTATTTGTATATTATCAATACCTTCATCAAGTATTGCTTCAATATATTTAAATTCATTTTTTAAAGGCTTCTCTGTGGTTATAATAATAGTTTTCATAGATATTCTTATCCGCCACAAACTGCTTTAATAATAGTTACTTTATCACCATCTTTGAGCATTGTATTATTCCAGTTATCTCTTCTTACTACTGAGTTGTTTACCGCAATAGCTATACCATTAAATTCATTAATATTTGCACTCTTCAAAAGATCTGCCAGAGTTGCATTTTCTTTTAATTCAAAACTCTCTTTGTTTAATAATATCTTCATAATTTTATTTTTATAAGTTTTTTTGGCGAGAAAAAGTGATTTATAGGTCCATTCCCTTTACCTATGATTGTATCTGAACCATAACTGATAGCTTTAGTTATGTATAATTTGGCTTTAGCAATTGCTTGAGGAAGAGGGTAGTCTTGAGCTAAATACGATGCAATTGCTGATGATAAAGAGCAACCTGTTCCATGTAGATTGTTTGTTTCAATAGCTTTGCCTCTATACCAATGCTCATATCCCGTATTTGTTAAAAGGTAATCATAAGCAAATGTTGATTTAATATTATGTCCCCCCTTAATAAGTACAGCTTTTGCTCCTATTTTGATAAACTCTCTTGCTGCCGAACATACATCTTCTTTATTCTTGATTTTAATACCGGTAAATTCATAAACTTCATCTGTATTTGGAGTAACTAATGTGCATATTGGAAGAAGTTTGTTTTTAATAGTATCAACAACATCATCTTTACTTAATTTGAATTGTGTTGTTGAAATTAATACCGGGTCAAGAATAATATTTGCTATTTTATATTTTGAAAGTGTAGTAGCTATAATTTCAGCATTTTCAGGAAGATATATCATGCCTATCTTTACTGTATTACATTCAATATCATCTAACACCGTTGAAATTTGTGACTCAACTATTTGGGGTGATATAGCATAAATATCATTCACGGCAGTAGTGCTTTGTGCTGTAATTGCAGTAATAGCACTCATTCCATATACTCCTATTGCAGACATTGTCTTTAAATCTGCTTGAATACCTGCACCACCACCGCTATCTGAGCCAGCAATGGTTAAACATGTTACATATTTGTTCATACAAAAGAGTAATAAAGTTTGTATGACAATAAACTAAAATGAGGTTGATTTTACAGTGTCGATTTGACCTTAGGCTAAAAAATAAGCAATAACTATAAATTAAATTTTATAGATATTGCCAAAACTATAGAGTATCAAACAAAATCCCTACGTCGGCATTATCCGTACAGGTTCATCGGGTATAATCTCAGCAAAAATTTATCGTTTGTAGGATAAACTTAAGCACCCCATCTTTGTCAAATTGTCGCAACAAAGGTATAAATTTATTTTAAAATTATACTCTGTTTTGTATTAAATAATTATTAATTTCGTAGCGTAAAATTACAACTACTATGAAAACATTAAAGATTATCATTGCAAAATTACTTCTATCAATTTCATTATCAGCGATAACATTTAATTCTTTTTCCCAAGAAACAGATTATGATTTTTCTGACGATAAAACAGGAACTACAATATATTATAATGTAACAGTTGATGAGTTTCCTCTTGAGGTTGCCATAACTTTTGGTAGCTATGATTTTAATAGTTATTCAGGAGTTGTTACAATTCCTGAAAAGGTTATAAAAGATGGGTGGTCGTATGCTGTAACATCAGTATGGGAAAATGCTTTTGCTCACTCTGATAAATTAGCCGAAGTGCAACTGCCTGAAAATATTAAATATATTGAAGATGCCGCATTTATGGGTTGCGAAAATCTAAAAACAATAACTCCTTTCAATAATATTGAAGAGATAGGAATGATTGCATTCATGAATTGCTCTTCTCTTGAATCAATATCATTCGGAGATAAACTAACTCTCATAGGGGATAATGCGTTTGATAATTGTAAATCGTTAAAATCAATATCAATAAAGAGCGTTATACCTCCAACTTTGATTGGTTCACTTGGGAAAACTGCCCCTACTATATATGTGCCTAAAGAGAGTGTAAATTCATATAAAAACAGTGTAGGGTGGAATAAATTGAATATATTGGAAATAACAGAGTAAAATATTATGAGTAAAAATGTATTAATACTATCAGGTAGCCCACGTAATGGTGGTAACTCTGATACATTATGTGAACAGTTTAAAAAAGGTGCAGAAGAGGCAGGACATAATGTTGAAAAGATATTTATTGCCTCTAAGAATATAGCTCCATGTATGGCATGTTACTATTGTAGTAATCATGATGGTAATTGTGCAATAAAAGATGATATGAAAGATATTCTTGATAAGATGCTCAATGCCGATGTTTTAGTTCTATCTTCTCCTGTATATTTCTATTCAATATCTGCTCAGCTAAAAGCCGTTATTGACCGTACAGTTGCACGTTGGTTAGAATTTAAGAATAAAGAGTTTTATTATATAATGACTTCTGCTGAAGATAGTGATACCGTTATGAATTGTACTCTTGAGTGTATGCGTGGGTTTGCTGAATGTTTAGAGGGGTCAGTAGAGAAGGGTGTTATATTTGGCAAAGGAGTTTATGAAAAAGGAGAAATTCAAAATCATTTATCAATGCAACAAGCATACGATATGGGTAAGAATATATAAACTATATAATATTATTAACATAAAAAAAGCGGCAATCGCCGCTTTTTTTTATGCTTATTTATAATTAAAAGATATATCCAACGTTTAGAGAAAAACTGTGGTTCTTTATTTTATAGTCATTATAATTGTCTCCAAATTTCTCTTTGTAGTAGTCTCTCCAATATCTGTTTTGGATATCAACACAACCTAAATCGTACGCAACTCCTAAATATACAGAATTAATGTTAAAACCTAATTCAAATTTCCAACCCATATCAAATCTCCACAAATCATATCCATTCTCTCCTGTGTAGTGGATATCTTCTTTATCGTGGTTCTCAAATACTTTGTATTTCTCAACGCCTTCAACGTATGTATAATCAGATTTCTCTACATTAGTAATGTTACATTTTCCAGCAACACCAACTGCAATGTATGGTCCTGTATTAAATTGTAATTGAACAGGTGTTTTAGTATCAAAATCATAACGGAAACCATATAAAATAGGAATTGACAAATAGTGAGTGCTTAATGCTTGTCTCTCTTTTATTGTCTTAATGCTATTCTCATGTATGGGAGTTTTACTTAAGTAACCTTTCATTGCATAATCAATACCTGTTTGGATAGATGTATATCTATTAAATTGATAATCAAATCTAAAACCGGCATTAAAACCTAATTTGATATCTTTATCTTCATTAGGTTCCATATAGAAATCATTTATCTTTAGGAAAGAAGATCCATTCATTCCCACGTACAATTTGTAACTTGCACCTTTGTAAAAATCATCTGCTTTTGCTTGAGAAATTGATCCTACAAACAAGGCCAAAGCAAAAATTAATAAAATCTTTTTCATATAAATAATATTTTAATGTTAATAAATTACTACACTATTAGTTTATAATTCAGACGAAATAATAGTTTATGGACTATATTAAGATATATAAACACTTATGCAAATATAATTCAATATTACATAACTACAAAATTTTTATTTAAAATCTGTTTATTATGCTCAATTGGTAGTTATAAATATTATTAGATAGCGTTTTGAATAAAATTTAATTGAGAAATATATCTTAATTATAATGATGTAAAATCTCCTATATATCTATTTCGTAAGATTATTTATCCATGTCGGTGCTTTTATAACTAAGAGTATATAAATAGCAATTTTTGTTTTTATCTCCATCAGGTGACTCATAAGTTTCTGTATCAAATGAGAGTGCTGATTTGTTTTTAAAACGTAAAACCAATGAGTATGTATCATCTACCTTGGGCAATATGTATGATTGCCATTTGCTCTCTGTTGTTGTTACGGTAGGAGCATCTCCTGTGTAATATATATAGTCAATTATTAGCACTTTGGCTACTTTATCAATACTCTCTACCACAAATTGTGTCGTTGAATTTTCGCTTTTATCAAAAGAGGTTTCAAATGTTATCATAGTTGTATCACCCAATACTGATAGGTATGGTTCTGAGATACTATTTAAAGAGTCACTTCCGGCAAAAGGTTTATTTGCAATTTCTTCATAATTTGAAGCTGTCCAATTCTCTTGTATAGCTATATTTGCAGAATATACTCTATTTGCATATGCCTCTTCTGATTGAGCGTCCCAATCAATAGTAAAAGTTGAAAGGCATCGTTTGATTGTTTTATCTGTAGGTACAGTAATCCCTGCACCGGTAATATATATACCTATATTATCTGTTTTTATAACAGGTTGACCTTTGTACTCAATAACAGATCCTATATCGTATGATTCTACAACATTCCCTTGATCTCCTATACACGATGTGAAAAGTAGTATGATTGACAAAATTGGCAGAAGTGAAGTTGATATGTATTTATTCATAATTGTTATTAATTTATTTGTCCCAAAATTACAACAAATTATTTAACCTTAAAAGAGAAAGAGACAAGCATATTTAAGTTTTTTGCTTGCCTCTTTAGTAGGATTATATAATTAAACTAATTTATGAATAACAATACCTGAACGTAATTTTGGTTCAAACCATGTTGTCTTGGGAGGCATGATATTACCTGTATCTGCAATATCCATAAGTTGTTTCATAGAGACAGGATATAGAGCAAGAGCAACCTTCATCTCTCCATTATCAACTCTGCGTTTAAGTTCACCTAAGCCACGAATACCTCCAACAAAATCAATACGTTTGTCTGAACGAAGGTCTGTAATACCTAATATATCTCTTAGAATAAGGTCAGATGATATTGTAACATCAAGAACTCCAATTGGATCTTCGTCGTTATAAGTACCCTCTTTTGCTGTTAATGAATACCACTTCCCATTTAAATATAGTGAGAAATTATGAAGAGTAGAAGGAGTATATATATCAGAACCTTTCTCCTCAACAACAAAATTATCATTTAATTTAGCTAAAAACTCCTCATCACTTAAGCCATTTAAATCTTTAACTACGCGATTGTAGTCAATGATTTTAAGTTGAGAAGCAGGGAAACAAACAGCAAGGAAGTAATTATACTCCTCATCTCCTTTATGATTAGGATTTTGTTTTGCTTTTTCTGCCCCAACAAGAGCTGCAGCAGCAGTTCTATGGTGTCCGTCAGCAATATATAAATAGGGGATAGATGCAAAAATTTCAGTAATACGTGCTATATCTTTCTCATCATCTATCAACCAGAAATGATGACCAAAACCATCGGGAGCAACAAAATCATACTCTGGTTTACCACTAACTGTCTTTGCAACAATTGCATCAAGTTCAGCTTCATCGGGATATGCAAAGAATACAGGTTCTACATTAGCATTGTTTATGCGTACATGTTTCATTCTGTCTTCCTCTTTATCTCTACGAGTAAGTTCATGCTTCTTAATAACGCCACTTAAATAGTCCTCAACATTTGCACATACAACCAATCCATATTGAGTACGTCCTTCCATAGTTTGTGCATAAACATAGTAGCACTCTTTGTCATCTTGTACAAGCCAACCATTTTGTTGCCATTTATTGAAATTCTCAACAGCTTTGTCGTAAACTTCAGGAGCATGTTCGTCGGTCCCTGGTGCAAAATCAATTTCGGGTTTTATAATATGATAAAGCGATTTTTCATTACCCTCTGCCTCTTTGCGAGCCTCTTCTGAATTCAAAACGTCGTATGGGCGAGAAGCAACCTCTTCAACCATTGATTGAGGAGGTCTAATTCCTTTAAAAGGTTTTATTTTTGCCATAGTTTAAATTGCAATTTTAATTGTTTTGTTAAATACCAAAGAGGTAACCCGAATTTAATCGGATTCCCTCTTTATATATTATATAAATTGAATATTATTTATTAACGCGGAATCTATCGATACCATCTTTCAAATATCCAACTGATTGTTTTGCTGCTGCAATACCTGCATTAATGTTAGCCTCAGCTGTTTGAGCTCCCATCTTTTTAGGAGTGAAGAAACAACGGTTCTCAAACTTAGTTTTGAACTCATCAGCAATAGCAGGAGCAATATCCGATACATAACGGAAATCTGCTCTATCTTCCATCAATTTAACAAGTTCCTCTTCGTTGATTACCTCTTTACGGGCAGTATTAATCAAAACTGCCCCTTTAGGCATCTGTTTCAAAAGGTCATAATTAATTGATTTTTTAGTTTCGTTAGTAGCAGGTATATGAAGAGATATAAATTGACACTCAGAATATAGAGTATTTACATCTTTTACAGGAGTTACACCTGCTTCAACCATTACTTCATCAGGACAGTAGGGATCAAATGCCATAACCTCCATACCAAAACCTTTTGCAATGCGAGCTACGTTACGTCCTACTTGACCAAATGCATGGATACCCAATTTTTTACCCATCAATTCGCTACCTGATGTACCATTGAACATATTACGAACCATCATAACTGTCATACCGAACACCAACTCGGCAACAGCATTTGAATTTTGTCCGTGAGTGTTCATTACACATACTCCTTTCGCTGTAGCAGCTTCAAGGTCAATATTATCGTAACCGGCACCTGCTCTTACAACTATTTTAAGATTTTGAGCAGCTTCAATAACCTCTGCATCAATGATGTCGCTACGAACAATAATACCGTCAACATCTTTAACAGCATTTAATAGGTTGGATTTCTCTCCGTATTTCTCCAAAAGAACAAGTTCAATACCTGCAGCCTCAACCTCTTTTTTTATACCTTCAACTGCAACTGCAGCAAAAGGTTTATCTGTTGCAACTAAAATTTTCATAAGTATTTTAAAGTTAAAGAAACTCACCTGAAGAGATTATAAATAAATACTTCAAAGTGAGTTTCAATATTGTATTATTTTAATTAATGATTTTTCTCGTACTCTTTCATAACATCAATTAGTGCAGCAACACTCTCTTTTGGCATTGCGTTGTAAATTGAAGCTCTGAAACCACCAACTGAGCGGTGTCCTTTAATTCCAATCATACCTTTTGATTTTGCAAAATCAACAAAATCAGCTTCAAGATCTTTGTACTCTTCGTTCATAACAAAACATACGTTCATTATTGAACGGTCCTCTTCAGCAGCAGTACCTTTGAATAGACGGTTTCTGTCAATCTCGTCGTATAGCATAGTTGCTTTTTCAACGTTTATTTTCTCAAGAGCTGCAACACCACCTAATGATTTGTAGTATTTAAGAGTTTGCAATGCTGCGTAAATAGGCAAGCAAGGAGGAGTGTTGAACATTGAACCTTTTTTAATGTGTGTTCTGTAATCCAACATTGTAGGGATAGCTCTATCAACTTTACCAAGAGCGTCCTCTTTAACAATTGCCAATGTTACACCAGCGGGAGCTAAATTCTTTTGAGCACCTGCATAGATGATATCATATTTTGAAACGTCAATAGGACGAGAGAAGATATCTGATGACATATCTGCAACCAAGCGAACATTTACATCAGGATCTTTTCTGATTTCAGTACCAAAAATAGTATTATTTGATGTGAAGTGGAAATAATCAACATCTTCAGGAATTACATAATTTTTGGGAATGTAGTTAAAATTTGCATCTTTTGATGAAGCAACAACTTCAACCTCACCAAATAATTTAGCCTCTTTAATAGCATTAACAGCCCAAGTACCTGTCTCTAAATAAGCAGCTTTGGTTTTCAAGATGTTAAAAGGAACCATACAGAATTGCATGCTTGCTCCACCACCTACCAATACAACCTCGTATCCTGCGGGAACATCAAGAAGTTCTTTAATTAGTGCTTGAGTTTCGTCCATAACGGCAACGAACTCTTTACTGCGGTGAGATACCTCCAATAACGAAAGACCTGTACCTGCAAAATCCATTACAGCATCTGCTGTGTTTTTGATTGTGTAAGGGCTCAAAATTGAGGGACCTGCATAAAAGTTGTGCTTTTTCATTGTTAAAGTTTTTTATATGTTTATAAATTATTTTTAATCATTTGTCAGTCAAAAAGGCATTTTGTCAGACTTTTTGTTTTTTAGACCCGACAAAATTAATACAATATTTTTGTATTCCAAATAAAATGCAAACAAAATGCAAATGATTATACTATTTATTCTGACTCTTTGCTAAATATCTTATAATAACATGTTAATTTGCTACAAAATAGCTCTCAATTACTATTTTTTTGAAAATTTATCACCCCATAAATGCTCCATACGTTCACGCATTTTCTCCTCTGCGACATTAAGTTGTGGTTGCCAAAATGAATGATTGTCTAATTTATCTGGCATAAATTGTTGTTTGACAAAATTACCGGGATAATCGTGAGCATATTTATATCCTTTACCATAACCCGATTCACTCATCAATTTTGTTGGCGCATTGCGTAAATGTAGAGGGACAGGAAGATCTCCGCTATTTTCAACCTCTGCAATAGCATTATTAATTGCCATATAAGCTGAGTTACTTTTTGCACTTGTTGCAAGATAAACAGTTGCCTCTGCTAATATAATTCTGCCTTCTGGCCAACCAATCTTTTCCAATGCATCAAAACAGGTATTGGCAATTAATAAAGCATTTGGGTTTGCCAAGCCAATATCTTCAGCTGCCGAGATAACAAGTCGGCGAGCTATAAATTTTGGATCTTCGCCTCCGGCTACCATTCTTGCCAACCAATAAATAGCAGCATCAGGGTCGCTACCTCTTATTGATTTTATAAATGCAGATATAATATCGTAATGCATCTCCCCACCTTTATCATAAGCTGCAGGATTTTGTTGCAAACGTTCAGTTACTACATCATTATTTATAATAACACTCTCATTAGGAGGTGTGCTTTGAGTTATTAGGTCAATTATATTCAATAATTTGCGAGCATCTCCACCCGAATATCTGAATAGAGCATCTTTCTCTTCAACTTTAAATGAGAGTTTACTCAAATAAATATCTTCGTTTATAGCTTTATTGAGCAATTCATTTAAATCTTCTTCATCTAAAGGTTTAAGAGTATAAACCTGACAACGAGAGAGTAGGGGGCGAATAACCTCAAACGAAGGATTTTCGGTTGTTGCACCAATAAGAGTAACAGTTCCGTTTTCAACAGCACCTAAGAGAGAGTCTTGTTGCGATTTGCTAAATCTATGAATTTCGTCAATAAAAAGTATAGGACGAGAGACAGTCTGAAACATTCTCTCGCTTTTACACTTATCAATAACATCTCTAACATCTTTAACACCCGAATTTATAGCACTAAGAGTGTAAAACGGAACTTCTAAAATGGTAGAAATAATTTTTGCAAGCGATGTTTTTCCAACACCCGGAGGTCCCCATAATATAAATGATGAGATTCGTCCACTCTCAATCATATTACGAAGTATAGCACCTTTACCTACAAGGTGTTTTTGACCAATATATCCATCAAGATTTTTAGGACGTAATCTCTCAGCTAAAGGTTGAAACATACTCTTTATTGTTATTTGTTTATAACAATGCGAAGTTACATAAATAAATTATCTATTACATTACTTATATATATAAACTTTTCAACAAAAATTTTAGTTCATAATTTAAACCTTTGTAAAAATTCTTGGTCATAAAAACAGAAAGCGAATAAAACTAATAAATTACAAACTTAAAATTTGAATATTATGAAACTTACAAAATTAAATGCAATTGCACTTTCATTAGGAATTATGATGAGTGTATCAAGTGTATCATTTGCACAAGAAAAACAACAACTATCAAGCAAAGATATTGCAAAGAAGAAATCTGAAATGATGAAAGATAAGTTGGATTTAACTAATAAACAATATAAAAAGGTATATGATATAAACCTTGAATATATTGAAGCTAAAAAAGCAGAAATGGCAAAGCGCCCCACACTACCTAAAGATGCCAAACATTTTAAAGGTGCAGTATGTCAACCAAACCAAGAGAAACCATGTGCAGTTGAGTGCGAGAAACCTAAAAAAGATTGTATGAATGTTTGTCCAAATGGTAAGCCTCAAATGAAAGGAGATTGCAAAAATCCATGTCCTGAAAAAATTAAAGGGAATTGTCCTAAAATGAATGCAGACAAATGCAATATGAAAGCAAATTGTCCCATGGAAAAGGATAGTTGCAAACAAATAAAACCTTGTATGAAAAAAGGTCCTAAATGTCCTATGGATAGTATTGGCAAAGCATATAACACAAAGATAAAAGATGTATTAACAGCAGCTCAATACGAGAAATGGATAAAGATGCAAGTAAATTGTAAAAAAGGACACAAAGGTGGCAAACCAATGCCTTGCCCTAAGAAATAATAACCCATATTTTTTAACTTCATAAATTTAAAGGGGGCTGTGTCAAAATACAAATAAAAAAGACACAGCTTCTTTTTTATGCGACTAGATTTTGATATTCCATAAAACCCCGATTTTCCAAGAATTTACAGAATATAAGATTCTCAAGAGGTTTAAATTGAGTTATATGCTTAAAAATGGCAAAAAATGGATTATTACCTCCATTTGATGTCATTTTTGCTATCCTTGAACATAGTTTTTTGATATTAA
>JAGBHI010000056.1 GCA_017935575.1 Bacteroidales bacterium
TGCCGTATTCAGACAGCACAATGAAGATTATGCCAAGCAAGTGGGCAAGATGAAAAGCCAACGCAGTTATTGGAAATACTGTACCGTATATAACCATTTGGAAGAATTCATCAAGCATCGCTACAAGGTAAGCGATATTGCCTTGCGTGAACTATCCCCGGCATTCATCACCGATTTCGAGTTGTTCCTCCGTACAAAGAAGAATCATTGCACCAATACCATATGGTCGTATATGATGCCGTTCCGCCGTGTCATATATACAGCCATCAACAACGGCTGGTTACAACGCGACCCGTTTTATGCTTATCGTATTACAAAGGAAGAAACCAAAAGAGGATTTCTGACCAAAGAAGAAATCACGATGCTTATCAACGGAACATTCAAGAAGAAAAGTTACGAACTGATTAGAGATCTTTTCATTTTCTGTTGTTTCAGCGGATTAAGTTGGAGGGATATGTATAATCTCACAACCGACCATTTGCAGACATCATTCGATGGGCGCTTATGGATTAAGACCAACCGACAGAAGACGGGAACGGAAACAAATATCAGATTGCTCGATACTGCCAAACATATCATTGAGAAGTATCAAGGAATGGCAGAGGGTAATAAACTGTTGCCCGTACCCTGCTATGCCAATTGCCGACATGGAATAAAGGCTGTGGCGAAGCTATGCGGAATCCAAAAGAATGTCTGCTGGCATCAAAGCAGACATTCATACGCCACGACTATATGTTTATCCAATGGAGTACCCATTGAAACGCTATCCAAACTGATGGGACATACAAGCATACGCAGTACTCAAATCTATGCGAAGATTACAGCCGAGAAGGTAAGCAACGACATTGAGAACCTATCCAAGCAGATAGAATCTATGGAGAGTTTCATTTGCAAAGCCATTTAATAACCTCTAAAACCAAGAAATGATGAAACAAAAAAGAAACATAATAACAATGGATGAATACGGAAGAATTCATTTCCCAGACGCAACAGCCAACGACATTTGGATGAGTAAAAACGAACTCATAGATTTGTTTGGAGTTATATACCCGACATTGAAGGCAAATATCACAGCCATATACAAAAGCGGTGTCCTTAATGAACACGAGGTGCAAAGGTGTCTCAATTTATCCAATGGAATAAGCATAGATGTTTATGCACTTCCGATGATTGTTGCTTTATCCTTCCGATTGAATACATTGGGAGCATACAAGGTTAGGGAATACATTATTGAGAAACTTACAACCAATTCAAGAAACCATATTCTGTTTTTTAACGTGCGTACGCACGAATGTATGAATGAAAGCAAGTATGGCTTAAATTGAGAATTTCATTCATACGCATTTTTTGTCAATTCCCATCATACGTTCATTCCTCTATGGGTACAAAGAAATGTGCGACCGATGGGAAACAGTATATTCAGACGGATAGTAGAGCATTGATAGTTTTGCTATCCGTTTCTTTTTTAGGAGGAAGAATCCCTCCCTCAAAGAAACAGCAATTCTGTATTTGCCACAGACCGGTTGGCTTGCTGACCTGCCGGCTATACGGCAGGCACGTATGCAAGCTATATAGCCTTATTGCCCACAAACTTGACAAACCGCCATATTACTTGCCTATGTTATGGCAATTCCACCATTCACAAACCACGAATTGAAACTTTAGATTTGTGTTCTTCTGAACACGGCAAGGTATGTTTTGAGTAACTCAAAACCTTTCGGGTTACTCCCGAAAACCTTGCCGCATTCCGCGAATTTATCCCTCCGAAGTCGGGATAATCGGATGTTTAACGATAAAATAACAATGCTTTTTTATGTTTGTCGGCAAAGCAGACCCTCAATTTCAAATTAAATAAGTACTTTTGTATCTTGGATGTGGTATATACCGCTTTCAAAACAAGAAAGATAATGGACCGCCTGACAAAAGAACAACGATATAAGAATATGTCGGCAAACAAAGGGAAAGGTACCAAGCTTGAACTTTTGTTTGGCAAATTGTTGTGGAATGCCAGTGTCAGATATCGCAAGAATGATAAAACCGTCTTTGGAAAACCGGACTTTGTTATTCGAAAAATGAAAATTGCGATATTTTGTGATGGTGAATTTTGGCATGGCAGAAATTGGGAAGAACGAAAAAACGACCATAAAAGTAATTGTGATTTTTGGCATTCCAAGATTGAGCGGAACATCAGGAGAGACAAAGAAGTAAATGAACAATTAAAAGCACAAGGTTGGACAGTCTTTCGATTTTGGGAAACGGAAATAACCAAAGAATCCGATAAATGCTTAAATAGAATTTTGAACTTTATGAACGCTAAAACAAAAGCGACCGATAAAATCGCCATTACACAAATGTGTGGCGGTAGCAAAGTATCAATGCAGATGTATGGTCCTCATTCATTAAATGAGGATGGAACGATTATACCTTTTGAGGAGCAAATGGCGATAGTATCTCATTATCTCCATAATCAAGGATATAAATCAGCCAAGCCCTATGAGAACAAAGCCGAAGGATTGATAGAGGATATATACAATGTTCATCAAAAGACCGTAGAAACCAGTTGTGTATCGGATGTAAGTGTTCAATATTCATTGTTCTCGGATTTATTCTCTGTTCCGTTTTTGCCAACAGACAAACCCAAATTTACATTTATAGATTTGTTTGCCGGCATCGGTGGTTTCAGAATGGCAATGCAGAATCTTGGAGGTAAATGCGTGTTTTCTTCCGAATGGGATGCACAGGCTCAAAAGACATATCTTTTGAATTATGGCGAAGTTCCATTCGGCGATATTACCAAAGAAACCACTAAAGCATTTATACCAGATGATTTTGATGTCTTGTGTGCTGGATTCCCTTGCCAAGCTTTTTCTTTAGCCGGTAAAAGATTGGGATTTGAAGAAACGCGAGGTACGTTGTTTTTTGATGTGGCTGAAATAATCCGTCGTAAGCGTCCCAAAGCATTTTTCTTGGAAAATGTCAAAGGATTACTCATTCATGATAAAGGGAAGACCATTCAGACCATATTAAAAGTTCTGAGGGAAGACTTGGATTATTTTGTACCGGACCCTCAGATAGTGAATGCTATGAATTTCGGTGTACCGCAACATCGTGAAAGAGTTTATATAGTTGGTTTCAGAAAAGACCAGAATGTAAACGAATTCACATATCCATTACCGACTGATAAGACCAAAACTTTTGCCGATATTAAGGAAGAACATACCGTTTCTGCCAAATACTATCTATCCACCCAATATGTGAAAACCCTTGTGGCACATAAGGAGAGACACGCAGCCAAAGGCAATGGTTTCGGTTATGAAATCATTCCCGATAACGGAGTGGCAAATGCCATTGTTGTTGGAGGAATGGGAAGGGAACGTAATCTCGTTATTGATACACGTCTTGAAGATTTCACACCTGTTACCAATATTAAGGGGGAAATAAATCGAGACGGCTTACGCAGAATGACTCCGAGAGAATGGGCTCGTTTGCAAGGTTTCCCGGATAATTTTATAATCGGGGTTGCTGATGCATCCGCATATAAACAGTTTGGAAATTCGGTTGCTGTTCCTGCAATTCAAGCAACAGCTGAAGAAATCATTAAAAGAATAAACCTATCAAAATCTATTCAATATGGCACTGACAGGAAATAAAGGAGAATGGAGTGAAATATACACATTGCTCAAATTATTGGGAGAAGGGAAAGTATATGCAGGTGACCAAAATCTGAATAAAATTCAAGATCTGTTCTACCCAATTATTATGATTCTTCGTCAAGAGAAAGACGGAGATTATAATTACAGACTGCAAGATAAAGACGTAGTAATTCAGACACCGACAGGTGAGGATTTGTTGCGTATTCCTGCATCGGTATTCCTTGTCGAAGCAGAGAATCTGTTGAAAGCCATAAATGAAAATGACGGAGCCTTCGGAGTACCTCAAATAGAAGTATTCATGAACAGTATTTATTGCCATTCGTTGAAGGCAAAATCTTCTGATAAGACAGATATTCGAATCATATTGCATGACCGCAGAACAAAAATCAACTCCGAAATGGGATTCAGTATTAAGTCTCAATTAGGAGGTGATTCGACATTGTTGAATGCAAGTAAAGCCACCAATTTTAACTTTAAGGTAACCGGAGTAGATTTGTCAGATGATGAAATAACAGCAATCAATTCCATCAATCCAAAACGCAATAAGGTTATCGAAAGAGTGAATGCCATAAAGAAGAAAGGTGCATCATTGGTATTCGACAAAGTGGATAATTCCACATTCCGAAACAACCTTGTTATGCTTGATGGCGATTTGCCTGCTATTATTGCAAACTTATTGTTGGAGCAACTGAATACCGGTGTTTCAACATTGAAAGAATTGGCGGAAAAGATTACAGAAACCAATCCTTTGAAATACGATGTGGAGCAGGCTTCTCCTTTCTATGCCTACAAAATCAAACATCTATTAACTTCAGCAGCATTGGGTATGATGCCAGCAACTGCATGGAGTGGCAAGTTTGACGCCAATGGTGGCTACTTGGTTGTGAAAAAGGATGGTGAGATACTTTGTTACCACTTCTATGACCGTAATAGATTTGAGGATTATTTATTCTCAAATGCATATTTGGAACGTTCAAGTACAACTCGTCACGAATATGCTTCCATTATTAAAGAAGCAGATGGTTCATTATCATTCAAACTGAACTTTCAAGTAAGACTAAGGTAAACAATTACATATGGCTGAAAACAAAAAAGGATATCAAATTAAAGTTCCTGTTTACGTTTCAGAAAAGATGGAGCGAGATAATAATGGCGCTATATTCCCGACTTCAAATGAAACTCTGATAGAAGATGCCAAAGTGTTGATAGGTGCATATAATTCTAATCCAAACATCACTTTGACCAGCGATAAACGTAATAAGACAACGACGATAGGAATTAAAAGCATTGATGTTGAGGATTTATTTTTCAACTCAGATAAATGTCTGCTATTAAAAGTTACTGCTTTTAAGACAAATTTGATAGACGGATATTATCAAAGTGCTAATGAAGAAGAGAAAGAAATTAGATTTAAGGAACGTGATAAAATTTGTAGTGATACATACTTCTTCATATTATATCCTCTATTGAATATTCAAGCAGAAAACGGTTTGAAAATCGATGTATATTGGCATATTTTTATCTACGAGGACCCATCAAAGACCAATGATGAAATGGCAAGAATTGCTCGCTTGATAATGAGTAAAATCATGAAAGCACCAATTAAGAATATCAAATCAGAGAAAATGTTGGCTGATATACGAAAATATAACCTGATTTCAGAAGTTGAAATTAGCCTTTCTGTTATAGCAGATGACGATGAAGGAGTACCAGAGTATATACAGAACTATCAGTTTTCCAGTAAATTAAAAAAAGAAAAGAAAATAAAATTATCAAATATGTCTGCAGATGATGCTATTAGTGCTTTCGAAGATGAAAGCTTTACTAATAACTACTCTAAACGTCAATTAAGGTTCATAACCCATAATAAAAGAGTGTTTTCTGTTGTACAAGAATTCAAGGATAAGATTTCATCGGCTTTGGAAGATAGTTTTAATTATTCAATTGATGTCAGCGAAGAAGATATAAAGAACGGTAATATCTTTAAGACAGAGACAATTAAACAAAATGTTGAAGGAATTTTTACACGATATATGTCAGCTTGTGCAGATGGACAATAATCAATATGAGGATTATTTGTCTTTTTGTTTTACTATTGCAACAACAATGTTTGCATCTGGAATCTCTGTGCTTACACTAACAGTTGCGTTTATTGCAAACAAACGAGATACATTAAAAACATTAACGACTAATGCTCAGCAAAGTGGAATCTCTTTAAGCCTTGCCAAACAGATAGATGCAGCACAGCGATTCATCAAAAACATGAAAGATATAACTAATCAAGCTATTTATGCAATTGGAATATCTGGGTGCTCGACATTGCTTTATTGCATATTTAAAAGTACCAGTCCAACTGTATTTGTCCATATATTAGGGTTAAGTGTTTTAATTGCTGTTTTATTCGTCTGTGTTTGTTTATACAAGCTGTGTATCTGGTATTATAAGAAATAAAGTAGCCAAACTCTTTGTTCAATCAAGAAGTTTGGCTACTTTTGTACCAGAGTTGTTTGA
Source organism: Bacteroidales bacterium (assembly GCA_017935575.1). Taxonomy (GTDB): domain Bacteria; phylum Bacteroidota; class Bacteroidia; order Bacteroidales; family G3-4614; genus Caccoplasma_A. The sequence goes on from JAGBHI010000056.1 coordinate 6,165, forward strand.
CAAAGCATAACGCAGAAAATTGGTGCAATCTCGAAGTCGCCAAATCGTTACCAACAACTTTCTACCATAGCATTCGCTATTTGTGTATCAATAAGATACGGAATAATTGATTATCCACGGCAAAGATACGAATAAGCGAGCGAAATAATATCAAGTTTACTTGGATATTTCACAGCGAGCGATAGTATTTTCGGGGTTATGCCTATAAATACTAACTTTTTATTACATCGCAACATAAATGTTTATTATGTATCAATGTTTTGAAATATTGACAAATTTAAATTTAATAACATTAAACCAAATTTAGAAGTTATGTGTTTTAGTTAATGTCAAACCAAATAGGTATAAAAATGAAACTAAAACATTTAACTTTAGCATTAATAGCTGTAGTGTGTGCTATCTCTGTACCATATAATAGTAACGCGCAAGCTGTTGAAGAGGAGATTGTTGTCATGGACTTTGTTCCTGCAGGTAAAACATATTATTACTCTCCTCAACCTCGTGATAATTGGTTTATGTCAATGGGTGCAGGTATGCAAACACTTTTTGCCGAACACAAAGGCAATTCTCAATTTGCACTATCTCTCACAGTTGATTTTGGTAAATGGTTTAATCCAAACTGGGGATTAAGATTGTCAGCAACAGGAGGCGAATTAAAATTACAATTCCCCGAAGTGGGAAATTTCTTGTATTATAAAAATGTATCGTTGGCTGCCGATTTTATGTGGAATATGACTAATACTATTGGCGGATATGATCCTTACAGAATTGTCTCTGTTATTCCATATGTGGGATTTGCAAGTAATTATGCATTTCGCAACCCATTAGGCAAAACTTTGAGTTTCGGCATCTCAACCGGTATGAGATTTAATATTCGCTTATGTCAATATGCCGACTTTTTTGTTGAAGGAAAAGTTAATATCCTATCGGACAATTACAATGGTATTATCAAAAGTAAAAGAGCAGAAGCATCAATGGCTATCTTAGGAGGTATCTCATTTAACTTTGGTGGCAAGAAATTCGGTTCATATAATCCTGTAAGTGAACTATTTGCCCGTGAAGCACTAAACGCTCGTATTAATGAAATGCGCCAAGAGGAGAACGATGCATTAAATGAAAACAAATATTTACAAAATGAGGTTGCCTCTTTAAAGAAACAGCTTGCAGAAAAGCCTAAAGTTATTGTTGAAAAAGAGTCAACATGCAATACTCAATTAACTTCAGCTGTCCGTTTTACTATAAATAGTAGTAATGTAACAGATGAAGAGATGATAAACATATATAACATTGCTCAATGGCTGAATGAAAATCCTGATTGCTGTATAAATGTCATAGGATATGCAGACAAAAAAACAGGTTCTGAAAAATATAACAAAAAATTAAGCGAACAGCGAGCTAATAAAGTTATAAATATTCTTGTTGATAAATATAAAATAGATAAGTCTCGTTTAAAACTTATAGCAAACGGAAGCAATTCTCAACCATATCCCGATAACAATAATTGGAATAGGGTAGTTGTTTTCAAGAGTTCAGAAACAAAATAATAGATTATCTATTTATATTATTAATCCCAAAAAGAATCTCAAAGTTTAGGGCTTTGAGGTTCTTTTTATTTTTAGTAATATTGCATAAATATTATTATTGAAATGAGTATAAAAGTTACAACATTAGTTGAGAATTGCGTTAAGGGCAGAGGGGTTAAAGGAGAACATGGATTATCAATGTTTTTTGAAACAGATGATAAAGTTTTGCTTTTTGACACCGGTGCAAGTGATTTATTCTTACATAATGCAAAATTATTAGGCAAGAGGATTGAAGATGTTGATTTGTTGATACTTTCACATGGGCATAGCGACCACACAGGAGGATTAAAAGCATTCTTAGAGGTAAATTCAAAAGCTAAAGTTATATGTAAAAAATCAATTCTTACTCCTAAATTTAGAGGGAACAGAGAAAACGGTATTACCAATATTGATATTCTTGACCTTTCGCGTTTCGTATTTATTGATGATTTTTATAAAATTACGAACGACATATATATTCTTCCGAACATTGAAATAAGAGATATAAAAGATACTCATTTCTCAAACTTTGAATTACTTACAAAAGAGGGTAGGATAGCAGATATTTTTGACGATGAATTAGCAATTGTTATTGTTAATAATAACGCAATATCTATATTCAGTGCATGTTCGCATAGGGGTATTACAAATATAATATCATCTGTAAAAGATCATATTCCGGCTCAAAAAATCAACTATTTAATAGGTGGTTTTCATCTTGCTGAATCAACTATTAATGATACTCTATTTATCTCTGATTATTTAAAAAATGATATGCCTACCCATATTGGTGTTTGCCATTGTACAGGTATTGAAAATTATTCAATATTATCTAATGAACTTGGCAAAAATGTTTTTTACAACTATTGTGGAACAGAAATTATATTATAAATATGGTTTTTCAAACAGAATTTAAATTAAAGGTACGCAACAGAGGTTGTCATCTGATAACTGATGAGGTGATGAATAATTTACCTTCATTACCTAAATGTGGAGTTTTACACCTATTCATTAAGCACACATCTGCGGCAATTACAATTAATGAAAATGCCGATCCTGATGTAAGACACGATTTGGCTGCAATACTTGATAATATAATAAAAGAGCGCCAGCCATATTACTACCACACATTAGAAGGAGATGACGATATGCCAGCGCATGCAAAAGCATCAATTATAGGATACTCTTTATCTATTCCTATTACCAATGGTAAATTGAATATGGGTATTTGGCAAGGAATATATCTGTGTGAATTTCGTAATAGAGCTTCACAACGAACTCTTATGGCAACCATTATAGGAGAATAGAACAGATATTAATTTTGCCTCGTAAAATAAGATTATTAATTTAGCATAAATTTTAAACAACAAATAAGATGAAAAAATTAACAAACCCTTGGTTGAATATTCCCGGATATTTCTGTTTTGGTTGTGCCCCCGAAAATAAGGCAGGAGTAAGAATGAGTTTTTATTCTGATGGTAACGAAGTAATATCTATTTGGAAGCCGGAACAACAATTCCAAGGTTGGTTAGATACTCTACACGGAGGTATTCAAGCTGTAATGCTTGACGAGATATGTGCTTGGGTAATTATGCGAAACAGCAAAACAACAGGTGTTACATCAAAAATGGAGACAAGATATTTAAAACCAATATCAACAAAGGAGCCTTATTTAATGATAAAAGCTCGTGAAGTTGAACGACGAAGAAATCTTGTAACTATTGATGCAGAGATATATAATCCCGCAGGTGAAGTTTGTTCAAAAGCTACATGTTTGTATTTTACATTTCCTCCTAAAGATGCTCTCGTTGAATATGTTCCGGAAGAGGGAGAGGAAGTAACTCTTGAAGAGGTCATAAACTCAATAAAATAAGATATACCAACCTGATGAAGAAGTATATAATATTCTCTGTTACATCACTTATATTTTGCATATTTGCATATGCAGGAGATATTTCTGTATATACAGAAAGTATTGTAAAATCTTGTGTACATAAGAAGATTCTTAAAAACACAAACGATAATAATAGTGAGAAGTTTATACCTTGTTATATACATTTTTCATCACTTACTGCTTTATCTCATATTGAAAATTTGGGAATTGAAGTAAACAATAAAAGCGGTAGTATTGTAACAGCAAACATTCCTTTATCAATAATTGATACATTATCAAATATAGAAGGAATTGATTTTATTGAAGCAGGGACTCCAATATTCAAGAATTTAGACATAGTTCGCAGCGAAACAGGAGTTACATCAGTACATGAAGGATTAGAATTACCATCAGGATACACAGGAAAAGGTGTTATTGTTGGTATTATAGATCAGGGAATACAATTGGATCATATAAACTTCTACGACAAAGATGGTAATTTAAGAATTAAACGTTTATGGATACAAACCGATACTCTTGGCACAGCACCAGATGGTTATGATTATGGCAGTGAATATACAACACAACAAGAGATTGAGTCAATAAAATATGATGTAATAAATGGAACTCATGGTATTCATGTTGCCGGTATAGCTGCAGGAGGATATAAAGGTTGCGACTATTATGGAGTTGCAACTGAATCGGATATAGTATTTGTTTCGTACGATGGTTACACAACAAGCATATCAGATGCCATATCGTATATATATGATTACGCAAAGGACGAAGGTAAACCTGCAGTAATAAATATGAGTATTGGTGGATTTATGGGTCCTCGCGATGGAACATCAACATTTGATGTTTTGGCTGATGAACTACAAGATAACGGTTTACTATTAGTAGGAGCGGCAGGCAATAATGGGACAGTTGAGAGCCATGTATCAAAAACTCTATCATCAAACAGTGATAAACTCAAAACATTTATGCCATGTTCATACTCATTATCAAACATTGATTATGTTGAGATATATGGCAACTCTAATACAAATTTGAATGTAACACTTACATTATACAACGAACAAAACAACTCATCTGTTAGTAAATCGTCAACACTATATACTATGTTTGGTAATAGTGTAGCATTTACAGTTAATGAGGGTATTGTGGGAACAATTGAGATGTACTGCGAAAAAATGCCATATACAAATAAGCCACACGTGCTTATTGTAAAATCATTAACACAACAATCTGATAACTACGCAATTGGCATAGAAATATCAAGTACAAAAGATAATACAATACATGCTTGGACATATAAAGATGTATTTAAAAATTACGAAATTGATTGTTATACAAATGGAGATACAGATTATGCAATAACCGAAGTAGGAGGGACTGGTAACCGAATAATAACAGTAGGTTCATATGCATTAAAAAATATCTTGGGAGGTGAAGTAGGGGAGATAAGTACTCTTTCAAGTAAAGGGCCTACAGTAGATGGAAGACAAAAACCCGATATTACAGCACCCGGAGACGGAGTTATATCGTCATATTCAAACTCCTCAAACATCGCTCTAAGTAGTTTTTATAAACCTTATTTAGATTTAGGGACAACCGTAACTATTGATAACGAAACATATTATTATGGAGCAATGGCAGGTACATCAATGGCAGCTCCAATGGTAACAGGGACAATAGCTACATGGCTACAAGCACGCCCAACATTATCGCCTGAAGAGGTAAAAGAGATTATAAAAGAGACAGCTCGCACCGATGAATTTACAGGAGATATCGTTCAAAGTGGTAACACTTGGGGTTATGGAAAAATTGATGCATGGGCAGGTCTAAAAGAGTGTCTTGAACTCAATTCAATTGATGGAGTAGAACCAATTTCAGAAAAAGTTGTATTATATAAATATTCAAATAATAACTCATCAATAAGTTTATTATTTACAAAAGAGTGTAATAATGTAACAATATCAATATATGATATTTCAGGGAAAATAGTTTCAATCAACTCTTACATGGGAATTGCTCAAGGAGAAGAGAAAAATATCACCTTAAACAACTTTGGTTCAGGAATATATATTATCAGAATAAAGTCCGATAATATAACCGAAACATTTAAACTCATTAAACATTAATTTTTTCTGAAAAATTATTGATAAAAATATTGCCGATTTTTATCAAAATAACTAATTTTGCACACGAATACTTGAAAAGAGTATTCGTAGATTTTTTTCATAAATAGTTAGTTGTTGTTAAGCATGCAAATTAATGTACTTCTTCCATCTGTTGGCGTACCAACAAGAAGGTACGATAAAATAGGGAAAGAGTACGTTTGCTGCCTAACTTTGAAGATTAATAACACAACATATTAATTCAAAGGACACCCTCGGGACGTCCTTTTTTTGTTTACTTAAAATAACTTTTAAATTTAAATAGTTTTATGAAACAAGACATGATTGTTATTCTGGACTTGGGTAGCCACGAAAACACAGTTTTAGCCAGAGCTATCCGTGCATTAGGAGTATATAGCGAAATATATCCTCACGATATCACAGCAGAGGAGCTAAAAGCTCTTCCCAATGTTAAAGGAATTATTATAAACGGAGGACCTAACAATGTAATTGACGGAGTAGAGATAGATGTATTACCTGAAATATATGAGGCAGGTTTTCCTGTAATGGCAGCAGGACACGACAAAGCATTATGCAGTGTAAAACTTGCTCAATTTACAGATGATGAAGAGGCAATAAAAGAGGCTGTAAAAGATTTTGTGTTCGGTACTTGTAAAGCTGAAACAAACTGGAATATGACAAACTTTGTCAATGACCAAATAGAGTTAATACGCCGTCAAGTAGGGGATAAGAAAGTCCTTTTAGCACTATCAGGAGGAGTTGACAGTTCAGTGGTTGCAGCCTTGTTACTAAAAGCTATTGGCAACAACTTGGTTTGCGTACACGTAAATCACGGATTAATGCGTAAAGGCGAATCAGAAGCAGTAGTTGAAATATTCCGCAACCAATTAAATGCGAACTTAATATATGTAGATGCAACAGAACGTTTCTTGACAAAATTAGAAAATGTTGCAGATCCAGAGGAAAAACGTAAAATAATAGGAGGGGAGTTTATCAGAGTATTTGAAGAAGAGGCTCGTAAACTTGACGGAATTGACTATTTAGGGCAAGGAACAATATATCCTGATATCGTAGAGAGTGGAACAAAAACTGCAAAGATGGTAAAATCTCACCACAATGTAGGAGGACTACCCGAAGACTTACAATTTGAATTAGTAGAGCCATTACGTCAACTATTTAAAGATGAAGTACGTGCATGTGGATTAGAGCTTGGCTTACCATACGATATGGTATATCGTCAACCATTCCCCGGACCAGGTCTTGGAGTACGTTGTTTAGGAGCAATAACTCGCGATCGACTTGAAGCATTACGCGAAAGTGATGCAATACTACGCGAAGAATTTAAAATTGCAGGACTTGACAAAACCGTATGGCAATACTTTACAGTAGTACCAGATTTCAAATCGGTAGGAGTACGCAATAACGCACGCTCATACGATTGGCCGGTAATAATACGTGCCGTAAACACAATAGATGCAATGACTGCAACAATAGAGTTAATAGATTGGTCAATACTACAAAAAATAGCAGACAGGATTTTAAAAGAGGTACCCAACATCAACCGTGTATGTTACGACCTCTCACCAAAACCCAGTGCCACTATTGAGTGGGAATGATTTTTGCCTCAAAAAAGGCAAAAATTATCGACAAGGCGAGTAGCAAAAGGTCGCACGAAGCGTGGATATAATTCACGCCGTGCGGGTTGCGAGCAACGAGCCTTGTCAATAAAAAACTCTAATAATAAACAACTTACAAACTGCCTTAACCCATAAAACGGTTAGGGAGGTTCTGTGAAGACTACAGAACAGAAGCGAGAAGAGTATAAGGAAGTGTTTTCACTTCTTCGCAAAGGGTATTCAGTGCGTAATGTTGCTAAGTTGAGTGGTGTTAGTGTTAGTACCGTTCAACGAATAAAAAGAGAGTTTACTCTTTCATTATGGATTATATTTCGTACCTTTACCCCATCTTGAGCAAGATGAAAAGAATATTTATAATAGATTGGTGGTTGGCATTAGCATTCGCCATAACTGCATACTCAGGTTTTGAGTTACACATAGCAGGGCATTTTTCAACTCACGAAGTATGGCATAATTGGGCAGTTTGTCATACATTAGCCAGCCTTACATTTATCATACTGGGAGTACTACACATCCAATCACATTGGGGTTGGTATAAAAGTTTGATTAGTAAGGGGCTTGGAAAGAAAAGTAGAATAACTATATGGTTATCGTTTATTTATCTGATTGTATCTATTACTGGTATTGTATTGTTAAGTATTAAAGGTGCTAACACAGATTTAGGACTATGGCATTATAGAATAGGCATTGTTCTAACAATTATCTGTGTCGGACATTTCATAAAACGCTTTCCTATATTGCGAAAGAGCATCAGTAAATGACACCAGTTTTTGACACCAGTTCGCTCATTATAGAGCAAAGAAAAGTGTTAAAGTATTGATAATAAACTTAATATTTTTAACTTTGCAACATCAAATAAAATCGAGTTGGAGTAAAAAAATAGGAGCTATAAAGCTCCTATTTTTTTACGACTATAGAGGCAATTACAAAGCCATAAGTCAAGCGTTGCATAGCTGTAAAGTTATGCCGCTTGGGAGGCGTTTGCGAAGCAATTGTAATTGACTCAATGGGAGATAGGAGCTAAAAGCTCCTATTTTTTACGACTATAGAGTAACCTTTTGAGCAAATGTCGTACGCAGTACAGACGTAGTTTGTACCTGTACGGATTGCGATTGCTAAAGGCAACAAAAGTTGTATAAGAGAGCAAAAAGAGAGTTCTGTATTTAATTTTATTTATTTGTTTTCATAAATAAAAAGCAACAAATAATTACACAATTATTAAGAAGATTGGAGAAGTATAACAAAACCTAATTATTTAGTTTTACAAATGCAACCGATATTTCTATTTAACATAATACTAATTATATAACAAAAGAAGTAAAGAATATAGAGATAAAAAAACAGCCTCAAAAGAGGCTGTTTAATATATAGTATATAAATAATAAGTTATTTTATAGTGTCAGTAATTTCTTCAATGTTTACAACAGTTGTTGAATCAGAATTCATTGTTGTAATTTCTTCTTCAAGAATTACTTCTGTAGCTACAGGTTGATTATATCTTGGCAATGGAGAATTAAATCCTAACGATGCAAAAATATTAAAGAGCCATAGACCTGCTAACACAACAGCTATAACGACAATGGAGATTGTCCATTTTTTCCAAGCTGGTATTCCTGCTTTTTTATAAGGATCTTTAAGTTTTAATTTAGGAAACTTAGCAGTATCAGTAAGAGTTTCGCCAAATGGTATGCTAATTTTTGAAGAAGCATTTATAGCCCAACCATTAGCATTTAACAATGGAGCTATATTACGGCGACGCAACTTTAACCAAGCCATAACCATTGCCGGACCTGATATTGCAAGCAAAATAGCAACAAAAACAAGTATCAATTTCCACCATGATAATGCCGATAATCCTTCAAACACACTTACCAAAGCAGTACCAATCATTCCTAATGCCATTCCTATAGCAGCAAATATACCGGCAAATTTAGCGATATCAAATGGTGGTGCTGCAGCAGGTTTAGAACCGTCAGCAGCAGGAGTTGCCGGAACTGTTGTTGGAGCTGCATTTATTTTAGCTGTAGCATCTGCCATCATTTTAGCATCTTTATCTGCAGCACTTTTGCTTATTAGGTTTTCAACGGCAGTTGCCATACGGCGATATGGAGACCAAAATGCCTGAGCTATACTTATAGGATTGTCAATTATTTTAGTAATTACAGCGTCCCATTCACCACCTGCATTATCATAATAAATAGCATTTTTGCCTACAATAAGGTCTCCTATCTCCCCTACTGTTATAGCTGCTACTATTGGCAATTTGGCAGGTTTATCTTTAGCTGTACAATCACAATATACAAGATACATTCCACTTGTAGCAGCCGTAGAATTATGTTTAGCCATATCAGAGACTTTCATACAGAAACGGCATTCGCGTTGGTCAATAATAAGTCTTCCTGATTGGAATATAGCACTGACTTTTTTGTCCTTGTCGTAAAAATCGTGAAGAGTTACAAAGTTTCTTACAAGCCTATAAAAATCTCTAAGGATATGCAAGAACTTATCAACCATTTCAATATTCTCAGCCTCTTCTTTTAGGGCAGCATCTTGCTCAACAAGCGATAAAAGAGCCTCTTTTTTATTTTGCTCTATAAATTTCTTTACGGTTTCAATACCGAGAGACTCTACCTCTACTCCACTCTTTGAATTTTTCCAACTAACATATTCAGTAAAACTTGTACCAATTTCAGCCCAGTCAGCTTCTGTCAAACTTTTTTTCTTTGCAAAAGCAATAGATTTTAAAGTTTCAAATTGAGCATTCCATGCAGGATTTATTGAAGAGTTTAAATCTATTTCAGGGTTTCCTGTAACCCTTGCAATCGGATATGAAGCAATCTCTTCTGTTTTTCCCATAAGGTTATCAGCACTTATTGCTTCAATTCGAGAAGTTTGAACATCAAGAGTTGCTGTACTATCTGGAGAGAATGAAGCAAGTTTTGAGCGCATAAAGAAGTCTTTTATTTTAGCATCTAAAGCATTATATGCTTCAATAGCAGCATCAGTTTTATCTCCATATGGCGCTTTAACTTCAGCCTCACACCATGCCACATAATCAGTTAGTGTTTTATAAAAAGTTTCAATCTTTTCAGCATTAATACCTTGTTCTCCACTTCTATCCAAAACTCCACCTAATGATGCAATTGCAGCAGAGATAACCGCTTTCTCATCAGCATCGTCAGTAGAATTCTCTGTTATAATTCCATCACCATTAAAACGTGTCTTTGCAAATATTGCAGCAATATCTGTTGTATCAGCAATAGATATTACATTAGCCTCTTTACCTAAATTATTTAGTATTTGCTTAGCAGAAGCATACAATTTTTTTCCTACTTCATCTTCAATATTTATCTGCTCAAGATTAATATTATCTTTTTCTTCAAGAATAATATCAACATCTTTTAAGGCATTAGTTACCCATTTTGAAGTTGAGACTACATCATTTATACGTATTTTGCCATCTCCATCACAATCCATATAAGAAAGACTTTTTTCATCTATCTCCAATCCTTGAACCGGGCACGATAAAACTGTCCACATTTTTGGGTCAAGTTCTGAAAGGTGAGCAATATCTTTTCCTGATTTGATTTTTACACGTGAAGAGCCTCCAATATTTTCAAACTCCCACTTATACTTTTTGTTTTTACCAATTATAGCCATATACTTATAAGAATTTGTTTATTTTATTTTTCAAAAATAATCATTTTTTCTGAAAAGGTTAATGTTTTAAATAATTAATAATTCTGAGAGACAAAAAATGGGAGAAATACCATAGGTATCTCCCCCATTCTAATATTATTATGAAACAATTATTCGCCCATCAACTTTTCGATACGCTCTAAATTAGCACCATCTTCAGCATTATAGTATATGTTTTTAAGGTTATACATATAATTTGTCTCATATGGTTTTAATTCAAGAGCTTTCTCAAAATAAGGAGCAGCTTCCATAAATGCAGGTTTTACTTTCTCCTCACGAGCTTTTTTATATTCTTCATTATTTTGAATTTCATTAGTCTCGTTACTTATTGTAATTGCCTTATTATAATATATACGTCCTAACTCTCCGTATGCATCAGCATATTCAGGATTAACCTCGATTGATTTCTTCAAAGCCTCAATAGCTTTTACTTCATTTTTCTCATCGTAATACAATGAACCCAATACTTTCCAGAACTCATAATCATTAGGATTTTCTACCAAAGCCTCTTCAATTAGAGAGATAGCGTCTGCTGATTTATTTTGGCTAATATACAAGTTTATCAAGCGAGGCATAAAAGCATAATCTTCGCCATTAGCTGCCGCACCATACTTTTGAAGACCCTCTTTGAATGTTTTAGCTTGATTATCAAAATCCTTTAATTGACCATAAGCATATGCTATATAGTTGTAAACGTCCAATCCATTAAAGTCATCAGCTTTTGATTTTTCAAGAGCTACAAGAGCTTGTTGATAGTTTCCTATTTGCAAAGCAACTACAGCTGCTAATAAACGACATTGCATATGTAGTGAATCTTGACAATTAATTTCAGCTTCAGCCATAAAATCTTGATGACATAATTCATCTACAGTATTAAACATTGTATAAGCGGCCTCTTTGTTATCATTATTATTATAGTAGCCTCCACCATAATAGAAATGTACCAAATTATTTTTAAGTTTTTCGCGGATTTGTTTTGTATATTTAGTACTTACTTTCCCTTTTTCATTAGGAATTTTTTCCAACTCAACAGCTTTCAAGAAATATTTGTATGAATCACCTAACGCAGCATACATACCTGCTTCATCAGCCGGCTGTCCATAAGCTTGTTTATTAGCTTCCATTTCAACAAATCTCATCTCAACCAAACCGGCAACAGCCCATGTCTTAGCTTGATTTGCAGTAGTAGGTTCAACCATTGCTGCTTGAATAGCTTGACGAGCCTCAGTGAAATTAGGCACCTCTTCCCAAGTAGCTTTATCAGCAATTGATACATTCTTCTTTTGTGCATATGCAGCAGTAACAACTATTGCCAATGCTGCGATTAAAAAGATTTTTTTCATCACTTTCATATTTTAAAATAATACTATTCTTTATCTTCCGATTGAATTTCTGTTACATTATCTTGCTCGGTTATCTCTTGCGATAGAGTTTCTGTATTTTCAGCCTCAACAACAGGTTGCTCCTCTTCTTTATCTACCACACATACAGATGCTATCTCATCATTTCTCTTCTCCAAGTTTATCAAACGAACACCTTGTGTTGCTCTACCCATAACTCTAACGGTTTCTAAGCTCATGCGAAGAGTAATACCTGATTTATTAATAATTACAAGGTCATTTTCATCTGTAACGCTCTTCAATGCAATCAAATCGCCTGTCTTATCGGTAATGTTCATAGTTTTAACACCCTTACCACCACGATTTGTTATACGATAATCCTCAACAAACGAGCGTTTTCCATAACCTTGTTCCGAAACAACCATTACAGTCTCTTTCTCTTTATCATTTATACAAACCATTCCAACAACTTCGTCTTTGCCATCATCATCAAGAGTTATAGCCTTAACACCTGTTGACATACGACCCATTTCACGAACTTTGCTTTCATGGAAACGAATTGCACGACCATATCTGTTAGCTATTATTATCTCTGAATCGCCATTTGTAAGACCTACTTGTATTACTTGGTCATCTTCTCTAATAATGATAGCATTAACACCTTTTTGTCTTGGGCGTGAATATGCTTCAAGTTTGGTTTTCTTAATTATACCTTGTTTAGTACAGAATACAAGATTATGAGTTGTATTAAACTCTGGATCTTGAAGGTTCTTAACTCTGATAAACGCATTAACTTTATCATCAGAATCAATATTCAACAGATTTTGGATAGCTCTTCCTTTTGAGTTCTTAGAACCTTCAGGAATATCATAAACCTTCATCCAATAACATTTACCACGTTGAGTAAAGAACAACATATAGCTATGCATTGAAGCAGGATAGATATACTCAATAAAATCTTCATCGCGAGTATCACTTCCTTTAGCACCAACACCACCTCTGTTTTGACTACGGAAATCTGCCAACGGAGTACGTTTGATATAACCCATATGCGAAATGGTTATAATCATCTCATCATCAGCATAGAAATCTTCAGGATTGAACTCCTCTGAAGCATAAACAATTTCACTTCTACGCTCATCAGCATATTTCTCTTTAACTTCCAACAATTCGTCGGTAACAACTTGCATACAAACAGCATTATCAGCCAAAATGGTCTTTAGATAAGCTATTTGTTCCATTGTTGAATTATATTTCTCTCTCAAGTCAGCTTGTTCCATTCCTGTAAGTTGACCTAATCGCATATCAACAATAGCCTTAGCTTGAGCATCTGACAAGCCAAAACGCTCTTTCAATCCTTCGCGAGCCATATCGCGAGTTTTAGAAGCACGAATAATGGCAATAACCTCATCTAAGTGGTCGCAAGCCAATATCAAGCCTTCCAATATATGAGCACGCTCTTCAGCTTTATTTAATTCAAATTTTGTACGACGTATAACAACCTCATGACGATGGTTAACGAA
>JAGBHI010000057.1 GCA_017935575.1 Bacteroidales bacterium
GTTACCCATGGCGATGTTATTATGTTTACTGATGTTACGTATGGTGTGTAATCATCTTCTATCAGATATATTGTGTTATACTCCGGATCTACTACATATAATCCTACTTCGGGATTGTGAAATCGTCGTATGCGCTCGGCATACTCCATACTGTTTGCTCCCACTCCGTTTTCGTAATATGATTGGGTTGTTGTGGTAGTAGTTGTTGTTTGTGATGTTGTACTATCGTCTGATGACGATGTATAACTTGGTGCATATCGTCTGTTATATGCATCTACATCAAACTGCTCCGACTCTTGTGATACCGACTGTGATACCGGAGCTGTATTTTGTTGTGTTACAGTTTGTCTCTGTACTGTTTGTTTTTTTACTACTGTTTTTACGTCGTCCTTTGGTGTATAGTATATGTCATCTTCAAATACACTACGTTGCGCCATAATGGGTAACGTTGCCATAATTAGTAGTCCTGCTATTATACCTCTTGCTTTCATAGTAAAATAGTTTTTTTTGTTCTACTTTATTGACCGTTTTATCTCTTTTTGGTTTAATTGCCTGCTGTTTTATTTTGTAAAATTAATGCTTTTGTTTGATTTGGTATTGTATTTGAGCGTTTATTTTATCTTTTTAGCTCTGTTTTAAATGCGAGGCGGGCTTTGCTCACGCAACGCCCGCCTCTTTGATAAAGAAAATAGGAAATATATAAAACACAATTGGCTCATTTCATTCGCCCTTGTTGCTCACGTTCGGTAGAGTTTATGCAAGCATAACTCTACTCTCACTTAACCGCAACAGTGGCTCGCTTTTATTTGCAATTTTGGCTCTTGATTTTTGTCTTTCTTCGCTCACCCAAATTGCTACCGCTCGGCAAAGGTCAAGTAAACTTTCATTTGCACTCGCTTAACCGCAACAGTGGCTCGCTTTTATTTGCAATTTTGGCTCTTGATTTTTATTCTAAGATAGCTAAGATAACTATGATAGCTAAGCATTACTAAAAACTAAAAACTGACAACTGATAACTAATAGCTGATAACTCTTTTAGTCGGTTTTATGTCTATTGAAAATAGTATCAAATTTATTCCCCAATATATAAAGGCAAAGGCACTGAGAAATATTATTACATAGGCACTCATAAAGGGTGTGTAAAAGAATATAAATGATACTATTAATAGTAATATTCCATTTATCATATACAACCACCAATATTTGTTAGCCTTAACCATTGATAGCGAGGATATTATATTGCTTATTGATTTAAATAGTAATACAAAAGCAAAGAAATATGGTAATATCAATTCACTCAATATCAAATTGCCTACAAGTACAAATCCTATAAATATATCAAATATTCCTCCGGCTAACCACCAACCCCAACCATGGCTGTGATGCACCGCATCGCTTGATACCAATAATTGTACTATTCCGAATATTACTAACGACCAACCTAAAAGTATTGATATTGCTACATATCCTGCCATTGGCGAAAATAACAACCATACTCCTGCCGGCACTAATAGTATGCCCAATATGAGTATAATCCACCAAAATCTTGTCTTGCCCCAAAATTGCATAACTGTCTCGTTCATATTATTTATTTTTTACTTATAACAAGCGCTTGTTATTTTTTGTTCATTTTTAATATGAATATTCATGTAAACTTTTTCTGACTTTGGCGTAAACGCCGAAGATACTTCCGCTCGCTGAAAAAAATTAAAGTAAACTTTATTTTTTGCTCGCTT
Organism: Bacteroidales bacterium; assembly: GCA_017935575.1. Lineage (GTDB taxonomy): Bacteria > Bacteroidota > Bacteroidia > Bacteroidales > G3-4614 > Caccoplasma_A. The sequence goes on from JAGBHI010000057.1 coordinate 1,737, forward strand.
ATTCGGACTTTGGCGTAAACGCCGAAGATACTTCCGCTCGCTGAAAAAATTTAAAGTAAACTTTATTTTTTGCTCGCTTATTCGGACTTTGGCGTAAACGCCGAAGATACTTCCGCTCGCTGAAAAAATTTAAAGTAAACTTTATTTTTTGCTCGCTTATTCGTATCTTTGCAAAATGAAGAAGTTTTTTTGCACTATTTTTATTCTTGTATTAACCTCTTTTGTGGTTCATGCAAAAGATAGTACGGCTGTTATTGGTGAGCCTTTTGCTTGGCGTTTGTCTGAAACGACAGGCGAAAGATATAGAGTTCCTATTGATACGCTGCATTTAAACTATTTTCAAACCGACCAACCCTATTCGTGGGACGATGGCGCAACCGGTGCCGGCTACTTTGGTGGTCCTTCTATGTCAAGAATTGTAATGAACAGAGCCGAAATGCCTGAGTTCATTTTTAAATTTCCTTTACTAAAATATATTGTTACTCCTAAGTCATATACATTCTATAATACAAGAGTGCCTATGACTTTGTTGTCGTATTTGAGTGGTGCAAGTAAAGAAAACCGTAATGACGACCTTAATGCAACTTTCTCAGCCAATGTTAATAAAAATCTTGGTTTTGAGGGTAATGCAAGATATATGTATAACAAAGGGCATTTTTACCGTCAAAGAACTAAGAATTTTACCTGGCAGTTGGGCGCAAACTATTCAAGCGACAGATATCAACTTGATGCCATGTTTAATGCATATAGTATTGTAATGCAGGAAAACGGTGGTATCAAAGATGATGATTTTATTCTTAAACCCGATGAGGTTGATAATGGCAAAGGCAATGTTGATGATAAGGATATTCCCGTAAATTTGAACGATGCACTTACAAGATTGAAAGGTAAAAACGTATATCTTGCTCACAAATATTTTTTGGGAAACTACAAAGAGGAGATTATTAATGATACTTTGAGAATGGAAAAATTCGTGCCTGTCATGAATATTTTCCACACATTCAGTTTTGAGGACAACCAACGTAGTTTTACCGATAGAGATGCTGAAGATAATAGTACCTATTTTAAAAACTCCTATTTTAACCCCGATATTACAAACGACACTACATCGTATTGGAATTTGAGCAACACTTTAGGCGTTTCGCTGATGGAAGGCTTTAAGAAACGTGCCAAAATGGGCATATCGGCTTTTGCAACATATGAGGTTAGACGTTTTAAACTAATGTCGTTGCCTATTCCCGAAAGTAGTACTGTTCAACCATCTTTGCCTCTACTACCGGAACAATCAATCCCTTTTGCTACAGAGCTTAATAAGAATGTTTATACCGACAACATTGTTTGGGTGGGTGGTGAACTTTCTAAAAAACAAGGCTCTGTTTTTACTTATAATGTTGCAGGTAAATGGGGCTTGACAGGTAGCGAATTGGGTTCAATGGATATTAACGGTAGTGTGCAGTCAAAATTTAAGTTCTTGAAAGACTCTCTTACTATTAGAGCTTATGGTTTTTTCAAAAATATTGAGCCTGCTTTTTATACTAAGAAATATGTTTCAAACCACTTCTTATGGAATAATGATTTTGGCAAAATCAGAAAATTCAGAGTTGGTGGAGAGATATTAATTCCGGGTTGGGGAACATACGTTAATGTTGGTTTTGAAAATATTCAAAATCACGTCTATTTTAATAAGGAGAATTTGCCTACTCAGGAGAGCGATAATATTCAACTCTTTATGGCTACTCTTAAACAAAAGTTTAAAGTAAGCGTAGTACACCTTGACCTTGAGGCTATATACCAAGCATCGAGCAAACAGAACGTTATTCCCGTCCCTGCCCTATCGGCTTACGGAAATTTTTATCTGCTATTTAAAATTGCTAAGGTGTTAGAGACTCAGATTGGTGTTGATTGCAGATATAACACTCTATATTATAGCGAGATTTATAACCCTGCTACCGCTACATTCAGAGTTCAAGATGAATATAAAGTGGGTAATTATCCGTTTATGAACGTGTACGCTAATATGAAGTTGAAAATGGTGCGTTTTTATGTTATGTACACCCACTTTAACAGAGGTTTGTTTGGCGGTAACAACTCAATGAATATGCCTCACTATCCTATGTCTCCGGCTTCGTTCCAATTTGGAGTAAGCATTGACTTTGCAAACTAATTTGTTTATGAAAAACATATTTAAGGGAAACATTATCTTATATATTGCATTATTAGTGTTTTCAATTTTGGCTATGGTAATGCTTAAAAAATGCGTTACTTTATCTCCTTCTCAAAGAGACTTTAACGAAATAGCCAACGATACCCTCCGCTTTGTTACTCAACTTTATATGCATAACGACCTTGAAGGTGTTGCACTTGCTCATTATGAACTTGCCGAGCTTATAGGCGAAGAGAGCGGTCTTGTTTATAAAATTGATACCATTAATAGTTTGGCAGAATCAATTACATTGCTAAATATAAATAATTACGATGTGATTGCTCGCCCTATTTTTGCTACTACCGAAAACAAAAAAAGCCTGTTATTCACCAACCCTATAAGCGACCAAAACAGACTCGTTGTTGTGCAACGTGAAGAGGGTGAAATTAAAAAAAATTTTGACCTTGCAGGGAAAGAGGTACACATTATTGATGACGAAGGCATTGAATTGATTATTGAAAATATGGCATATGAAATTGGAGACTCAATTCATATTATAAAAGAGCATAACTGCAGTACCGAACAAATTATTGTAATGGTTGCTGACTCTACTTTTGACTATGCCGTTTGCGGTTTAATTGCCGCAAAACGTATGAGAAAATATATAAACAATATAAATATTGATACCGAAATAAGTGTTCCTCTGCCTCAGGCATGGGGCGTTAGACAAAACTCCCCTACCCTTAAAGATAGCCTTGATGTTTGGATTGAACGAGTAAAAATGAGTGGAAAATATAAAACTTTAATGAACAAATACGGTTTTTAATGGTTTTAAAGTGGAGAGGTTATCCTCTCCATTTCTTTTACCAACATTATTGTATTAATTATAGTTTTATGAAGAAATCATTTTTTATCGGTTTGAGCATTTGCTCAGCGTTAGCATTTTTCAGTTGTGGTAATAAAAGCAACAATAACTATGCCGTTGTTGAAACTACAGTTAGTGAGCCTCAAGACAGCATGATGGTGGTTAATGGCGTAATTGCCGAACAGACAGGCCCCAATACGTTATCAATAGTATCAATGGAAGGCGACACCATTTGGTTTACCAAAGATGGCGCTATTGTTGAAGGTAGTGGTATAGTGGTTGGCGATTCAGCGATTGTCTATTACACAATGGAAGGAGTTAGCACAAACAATTCAAACACCCCAAAAGCTACTAAAATTGTTACCAAAAAGGCTGACAAAAACTCTAAAACAAAGGCAACAACAAACAAAACACAAAAAAGCATGAAGTAACAAAACAAAAGTCATCTCAATTTATAAATATATAATGCCGTTTAGCGGTTTAAGAAGTTGTTTTTTGTGAAGAAGAGGCTGCATCAAATGTAAATTTTGGTTCAGCCTCTTTAAGTTTTAAAATTAACAACTATAACAAATTGTATTAATAAGCTGTTAAATAGAGCATTGCCAAAATGAGATAAAAAACTTTATAAAATAAATGAATTTTTTATTGTAAAAATTTGGCAGGAATATAAAAACTTCATATCTTTGCATCGCTTTTGAAAGATAAAGCAACCCGTTTTAAGTGTAAGGCGGTATTGGAGAGATGGCAGAGTGGTCGATTGCGGCGGTCTTGAAAACCGTTGAACTGAGAGGTTCCGGGGGTTCGAATCCCTCTCTCTCCGCCAAGCAATTAGGGAACAACGAAAGTTGTTCCCTAATTTTGTTTTGTACCTATGGCAAATTTATTTGGCAATAGGGATAAAGCAAAATTAGGAATAAACATCTGTGATGTTTCCCTAATTGCTTGAACTGCACCTCCCTATAGGGATGCACGAACGTAGGTGAGTGAATCCCCTACCATTTAGTGTAAACTTGTTTTGGGATAAAGCAAAATTAGGAATAAACATCTGTGATGTTTCTCTAATTGCTTGAACTGCTTTCCCTAATGGGAAGCACGAACGTAAGTGAGTGAATCCCTTTCTCTTCTAAAGGTAATTAAAGGCTACAAAAGGTTTTAAAAGTTGTTAGAGCATAAGGTAAATATATATTACCGAATACATAGCTTAAAGCCTAAAAGGAATGTAAAGCCAGAAAGGGGAAAAAGGGATTTGTTATTTAAAACTTTTTTAATAGCTTTGTAAATAGATTACAGGGGTACTAAAAAGTACGTCAAAAACTTATTAATAATTAAAATATAATTTGCCTATGAAACATTAGCGTATAGTTAGTACGCACATTTTAAACATATTGGAAAAAGCGTTTTAGCATTTATTCTTCAGTTCATAAAGTTTGGCGACTAAAAGAAAAGATTGAATAATAGTTAGAATGCTCGTGTTGTATTAGCACGGGCTTTTAGTTATTCATCTTTTCGGGTTACGCCAAACACCTATGAGCTGGGATACTAAAAGTTCCGTGCTTTTTTTATGTGCATATTTTTTTTAGGAACACGGAGTAAAATAAAAAAATTAAAAATTATATATTATGGCTACATGGATTTTCCCTTACAACAAAAACAAATTTAGACTTGATGACTTATTAAGTGAAAGAAATACCATAGAATGGGGACAAAGAAAATATAAGGTTGAAACAGGTGATATAGTTTTCTTATATAGTTCTGCTCCCGATATGAGAATCACTCATAAAATGGTTATAGAAAAGATTAATCTTGAAGAAAATGAATGTTTTAATGATAAAGAATTTGAAACCAAAGAGTTTGACAAAAACTATAATAATGGGGCAAAATTCTTTAGAATGAAGTTTATAAAAAAGAAAGTCTCTTACAAACTTCTTCGTTCAGAATTAAAAGAACATGGTTTAAAATCATGCATGCAAGGTCCTATAAAAATAGATGGTGAGTTATTAGATTATATTGAAAAGCAGTTTGAGTAATGCCTGAAATGGCTAAAAAGCCTAAAAGGATATATTAGTTTCAATTATCAGATTAGACTTATTAGTTTAATATAAAAGAGAAGGAGCATTTTGATACTCCTTCTCTATATTTTAAAAAGTTTGATAGTTGAGTTAAGTTTTGGAGTTTGTGCAGATTTTTAATATTAAAGGCGGAAAACCTATTGATTCTCCGCCTTATATCAAGCTTTATTAGAAAGGTTTAGATACAACTAACTTGGTGGAGAAAACGACGGGAGCATACTGACGTATGTGAGCAAAATAAAAGAGAAGGAGCATTTTGATACTCCTTCTCTCTATTTTAAAAAGTTTGATAGTTGTGATAAGTTTTGGGATTTGTGTAGATTTTTTTAAGCGGAGTTTAGTTTCCTAAATGAGCATTAAAAAATCAAGCAAAGGACAAAAATTAGCCAACTTGCAACTTTTTACTAGCCTTTGATAGCCTTAATACCAGGCAAAACCTTACCCTCAATAGCCTCTAACAAAGCTCCACCTCCTGTTGATACGTAAGATACTTTGTCTGCTAAACCGAATTTGTTTACACATGCTACTGAGTCTCCTCCTCCTACAAGTGAGAATGCTCCGTTTTCTGTTGCCTCAACTATTGCATCAGCAATTGCACGTGATCCTGCTGTGAAGTTATCAAACTCAAATACTCCTGCGGGTCCGTTCCAAAGGATTGTTTTTGCATCTTTGATTGCATTTGTAAACAATACGCGAGTATCAGGACCTGCATCAAGTCCTTCCCAACCTTCGGGTATTGCTCCTACGGGAACAATTTGAGTGTTTGCATCGTTGCTGAATGAGTCAGCTGCAACACAGTCTGTTCCAAGTACAAGATTTACGCCTTTTGCTTTTGCTTTTTCCATGATGTTTAGAGCAAGGTCAAGTTTGTCTGTCTCGCAGATTGAAAGACCTACTTCTCCACCCATTGCTTTTGCAAATGTGTATGTCATACCACCGCAAAGGATTAGGTTATCAACTTTGTCCATCAAGTTCTCGATGATACCTATTTTTGTTGATACTTTTGATCCTCCCATGATTGCAGTGAAAGGACGTTTGATATTGTTAAGTACGTTTTCAACAGCGTTTACCTCTTTCTCCATTAGGTATCCTAACATTTTGTTATCTGCATCAAAGTAGTCAGCGATAACTGCTGTTGAAGCGTGTTTACGGTGTGCTGTTCCGAATGCATCGTTTACGTAAGCATCTGCATAGCTTGCAAGTGTTTTTGAGAACTCTTTTTGGCTTGCTTTCATTGCCTCTTTTGCCTCAGCGTATGCGGGATCTTCTTTGTCAATTCCAACTGGTTTTCCCTCCTCTTCGGGATAAAAACGAAGGTTCTCAAGCAAAAGAACTTCTCCTGGTTTAAGTGCTGCTGCTTGCTCTGCTGCTTTTGCACAGTCAGGTGCAAATTGCACTGCTACTCCAAGTTTCTCTGCTACTACGTCTTTGATTTGTCCAAGAGAGAATTTAGGATTTACTTTTCCTTTTGGTTTGCCCATGTGTGACATGATGATTAATGCACCACCGTCAGCAAGAATTTTTTTAAGTGTGGGAAGTGCTCCGCGAATACGTGTATCGTCAGTAACTTTTCCATTCTCATCAAGAGGTACATTAAAGTCAACGCGAACGATTGCTTTTTTACCTGCAAAATTGTAATTGTCGATTGTTTGCATAGTTTTAATATTTTAATTGGTTATTGTTTCCGATATATGAGTGCGAAGTTAATAAAAATTATTTTGTTTTTTAAATTTTATTCATAAAAAAACAGCGATAGGAAACGTTTCTTATCGCTGTTGTTTGGTATTGTCTTTAATTGTTTATTTTACATTATAATTTTTACTACTTCTTCTTCTGTTACAACAAAGTAAACTCCTTTATTCATCTCTATTTGAACGGTGTCGGACACTTTAATCTGTTTTATTATCTGTCCGCTTATGTTTACTATCTTAATATCTCCTTTATAATCGTTTATATATATTACTCCGTTGTTTGCATATATGTTTGTATTGCTTTCAGTATTTTCAATGCCTGTTTGCTCAGGAAATCCTACTAACACTCCTGTGTGGCCATTTCCTGATATATCTTCTACAGATGTACCACTTATATTTGAGAAATCGTATGCCGCTATTAAGTTTGGGGTTGAGGAGTTTACTCTTGATGTTTGGTCTGCTACAATTTCTGATGCAGACAAGGCTCTGTTATAAAAGCGAACGTCATCAACTGCTCCATCTAATTTGTATGAAATATTGCTTCCGTCATATGCTGCTCCTATCAATACGTCTAATGTATTTGTACATTGCCACCCCGATAACGATTTTGTTCCTGAATTGCCTACTTCTGTTCCATTGTGGTAGAAATACATCTTTCCTGCCGAACGGTCAACTACCAATGCTATATGATACCATGTTTTTGCTTGTGATGTCAGGGTTGACCACACTGATAGGGAGTTGTTGTGATTTCCACTGCTATTGGGGGTATTTAAGCCTACAAAATTTGTAGCTGAATTGGCTCCAAAAAACTCATAACCTGTTAAGTCAATATTTGAAGCATTGAATTTTCTTTTACTTATAAATCGGCTGTTATTTGATGTGCTTAAATTATTAGCATAAATTTTAAGCGTTAGGGTAAAACTTTCTGATGTTGATACATTAAAATCTTCGTGATGTGGAATATACATATATTTTGTACCATCAAGCGATAAGAATTTACCATCGTTTTTCTCTTGGAAGTTTGCAACAAATTCAGTTGCCGCAGTTATTGTTGCTGTATAGGGATTTTCTGTACTTACTACATTGCCATTAACTGTCCAATTTAAGAATTCATATCCCTCATCGGGTGTTGCTGTAAGTGTTACTGTTCCGTTTGTCAATACTTCGGTTTGTGATGCAGTTGCACTTCCGCCTGACGATGATGATACGGTTACAATATGCGATGCGTTATTATTGACTGTTTGACGCAAAGTTAAACGATATTGGCAACCGGTATCTGACAGATTGTTTCCACTTCCCCAATTATAAATTACAGCTCCAATGCCTGTGTTGGTTTGATTTAACTGTACATCGCCTGAGACTATTGCAAAAAGGTCTTCGGTTCCTGTATATAAGAATTGCCAACCCTTAGAGGGATTTGTGCCTGATGCAGTAGATACTGCTGCATTGTATGTTGCCAATGGAGATATATGACAATTTGCACTACGGCTTACTATTGTATAGCCTCCATTTGGATTTGCAATAAATTTCCATTGCTGGTCATAATCATTTGCAACATACGTTTCTCCTACCAATTGAGAGGCTACTCCTTGATATGCTATAGTATTTTTTACGCCATCGTTTCGGTATGGTGTTGTTAAGGTGTACCAATAGTCTGCTTCTGAATTTGATATTTTTGGCAGATTGTATGATTTTTCAAAAACTGATACTGCGTTATCTAACGCTGTTGCTGCAGCTGCGTAATCGCTGTCAGAAAGTCCTGTTTGGTTTTTAATACTCTCAGCAGTTGTTATTGCTTGTTGCAGAGTTTCTACTGTTTCGTCGGAATATTGTCCAGGGTTATCGCCTCGTATTGCAGAGTTTATTACAGAATTTGCATTTGATATTGATGAAGCTAAAACATCTAACGATGGATTCATATTTTGGTCAGGAGAGTATATTAATCCTTCAACAGCATCTTTTCCATCGGGTGTTGTAAGTACAAATGCAAACATCCATTTTACCAAACGTACTTGCGATATATTAAATGCTCCAACAGGCAGTTTCATAAAGACCTTATTCCAACCCTGTTTAAGTGTTACGGGTATTGGGGCACGAGCTGTCATATTCTCGTTTTTAAGTGTTATCTCGTTTGTTTTTGAGGTGTGGGTATTTTCCCATACGGGTGCAGTAATCTCTTCGTCGTTTATCCATATTCTACTGCCTTTGTAGTCCCAACTTCCTTGTGGTGCTGCAAGGTCGCTTTCAGAACGGCTATAATTCTGGAACTCAATCATTGCTCCTACTGTTTGTTGTGTTGGTGAATATACATAAGTGTAGGCATATGCTGTGTGATTTGCTTGAGGATTTGAGTAGAAAGCAGGTACTGATGTTCCCCATACATGGCGTAGATATACCGAACCTCCTACTGCTGTGCCAACATTATAGGTTGTTCCGTTATATGTATATGAGTCGGCTATTCCGTTTTCGGGTGGGAATGATGTTGTAAGCGTTCCGTTATTTGGGAAAGCATCGGTTATTTTCCAACGTATATTGGTTTGCTTAACGTATGGTATTGGCTCATCTTTAAGGTAGTTTGCTTTATGGTATAAGAAACGCTCCTCCCAATTGATAAAGTCGCTGTCATTATCTTTTGTTCTTACGCCTATTTCATCAAAATAACCATCTCCCCCTCCTAACCATGCTCGCTCTACCATAGCCAATGTTGATGCCCATACTTGATTTTGTTTTAATATAGCTTCGTCATTGGGGAGATAGCGATCGTTCCAAAATGCAAGTATTACTCCGGGATATTGGTCGCTCCCTTTTGTTTGTCGTGCTATTGTTGAATTATAGAGAGATACTATATCGGCAAAGTTATCAAAGTGGTTTGTATAGTGGAAGCGACTATCTATTGCAGGTACTCCCGATATTGGAGCTCCTGCACTACTCCACATCTGTGTCATATCTATTCCTGATGAAGAGTAACTATAACCCGGATTCCACGAAACAACTTTTTTACCTTGTGCTCTTATGTGAGATACCATTTCGGGAACGAAACTTGACCAATTTATTGTTCCCATATCTTCTGAGCGTAACTCATCTGTTCCTATGTGAATCCACTCGGTATCTTTAAATGTTTCGCAAGCCTCTGTCATTATGGCTTTCATCTCTGTAAGACCTTGTGGCGTTAGCATACTATGCCCCATCGCGTTACGGAACGCCAAACTATGTCCGGGCATGTCAATTTCGGGAATTACTGTTATTCCGTGTTTATTTGCTAATATTACAAGTTCTTGCGCTTGCGCTATTGTGTAATATTTACCCTCTAATCGGGTAAAACTGCTATTGTAATTAAGTTGTGGATATACTTTACTCTCCAAACGCCAACCTTGATTATCGGTTAAGTGCCAATGGAATGTATTTACTTTAAAACGCGACATCTTGACTATCTCGTTTTTTAGCTCGTCAAATTCCAAAAAGCCACGGCCTACATCGTGCATATATCCTCTTATGCGAAATGCTGCCCAATCGGTTATTGTACATACAGGCACTTTGCCTTCCATTCCTTCAATCAATTGCCACAATGTTTGAGTTGCCCAAAATGCTCCGCGTAAAGTAACTGCGTCAATTACAATTTTTGAAGAGGTTACGGTTAGCTTATATGCCTCGTCTTGGAACTCAGCTTCTTCAATTTTATCAACTAAATTAACTGTTATTGATACTCGGGTTGAAGATGTTATCTCTCCTCCATTTTCAGTAATCAACTTTGTTAACTGTTCACCGACAGCGGGCTCATTCTCCCCTATTTCGGGTAATATCAAGCCCATATTACGTGCAAGGTTATATGATCCACTTTCGGCAAAGTCCGAAACCTGAGGCTTAGGTAATAGATGTTGCTCTCCGGCAAATAGTGCCACTACTAAAAATAGTTGCAATAAACAGAATGTAAAAATCCTTTTCATTATAATATTATTAGTGTTAAATTTGTGCTATACAATTATATACAAAAAAAAGATTGCAGAAAAATTTTTCTGCAATCTTTAACTTTTTATATATTTTATTTTGAGGTCTTTTAATTATACAATTCCTCTCTCTTTCAATATTGCTTCCATCTCTTTTTGTACAGATTCTGCTGCTTGCGCTGCCGCCTCGGCAAAATCCTCACCTTTTGATACGTATATTACTCCACGTGAAGAGTTTACCAACAATCCGCAATCGTCAATCATTCCATATTTACATACATCTTGAAGACTTCCTCCTTGTGCTCCTACTCCGGGTACTAATAGGAATGATTTGGGTGCTACTTTACGTACATCTGTGAAACGCTCTCCTTGTGTTGCTCCCACTACAAACATCATCTCATCGGGTGTTGCCCAAGTTTGTGCGGTACGCATAACTTTCTCAAATAGTTGCTCTCCCTCTGTATCGGTTGTTAATTGAAAATCGTGAGAACCTTTGTTTGATGTCAACGCCAACAAGATTACCCATTTGCCTTCATAGCCCAAGAAAGGTTTTACACTATCTTCGCCCATATAGGGTGCTACGGTCACAGAATCGATGTTTAGATGTTCAAAGAATGAACGTGCATACATCTCTGATGTGTTTCCTATATCACCACGTTTTGCATCGGCAATGATAAACATATCGGGATAGTTTGCTTGTATGTATTTTACTGTCTTTTCAAATGCTATCCAGCCCTCTACTCCCAAGCTCTCATAAAATGCTAAATTGGGCTTATAAGCTACACAATATTGTGCTGTTGCATCAATTATCGCTTTATTGAATGCAAAGATTGGCTCCTCCTCAGACAATAGGTGTTGAGGTATTTTTTTAATGTCGGTATCAAGACCTACGCACAAAAATGAGCGTTTACGTTTGATGTTCTCAAAAAGTTCTTTACGTGTCATGTTTATTTAGTTGCTTTGCAACAATTAGAAATTAAGAATGAGAAATTAGAAATATTCTTCATTACTAATTACTAATTGCTAATTCCTAATTTAATTATAGTTCACTCTCTTTTAATCGCTCGGCATTTTCGGCAATCATAAGGTTGTCAATACAATCTTGTATATCTCCGTCCATAAATGCCGATAGGTTATAAATGGTATAGTTGATGCGGTGGTCAGTTATGCGTCCTTGTGGATAGTTATAGGTACGTATTTTTGCTGAACGGTCGCCTGTTGATACCATTGTTTTACGTTTGCTTGATATATCATCAATATATTTTTGATGCTCTTTGTCGTAAATGAATGTACGAAGACGTGCCAATGCTCGCTCTTTGTTCTTTGGTTGGTCGCGTGTTTCGGTACACTCAATCAATATCTCTTCTGTTTCGCCTGTATTGGGATTTTTCCACATATAACGCAAACGAACTCCTGACTCAACTTTGTTTACGTTCTGTCCTCCTGCTCCTCCTGAACGGAATGTATCCCACTTTATTTCACCTTCGTTTATCTCAACATCAAATTGCTCAGCTTCGGGCAAAACTGCTACTGATGCAGCTGAGGTGTGTACACGTCCTTGTGTTTCTGTTACAGGTACTCGTTGTACGCGGTGTACTCCCGACTCATATTTAAGAGTTCCGTAAACTTTCTCTCCGGATACTGAGCATATTATCTCCTTGAAACCTCCACTTGAGCCTTCGCTTACGCTTGAAACCTCAAGTCGCCAACCTTTAGTTTCGCAATATTTAGAGTACATACGGAAAAGATCGCCTGCAAATATTGCAGCCTCGTCTCCTCCTGTTCCTCCACGTATTTCAAGGATTGCATTTTTATCGTCTTGTGGGTCTCCGGGCACAAGAAGAAGTTTTATCTTCTCCTCTATTTGTGGCAATGCTTCGTTATTGGCATCTAACTCCTCTTTTGCCATTTCGCGCATTTCAGGGTCTGTCTCAATCTCCAATATCTCTTTTGCCTCCGCTATCGTATTTAAACAACCTTCGTACTCTTTTTTTGCCTCAACTATTTTTTCAAGGTCTTTATACTCTTTTGTGAGTTTTACGTATCGTCTTTGATCTGCAATTGTTTCAGGGTCGGTTATAAGTGTTGCCACCTCATCAAAACGGAATTGCAGAGTCTCTAATTTATCAAGTAATGAATTGTTACTCATATTTTCTTTTATATTTTTTCTTGGAACTGCTAAATAGACGGTGCCTATTTTCGCAATGGTTTATCTATGCAAAGATAGTGCAAACCGAGTGCAGAACTAAACTTGTTTAAGTTATGCCGAGGTGTAGCCTATTTTCGCGGTAGTTTATCTACCGCAAAGATAGAGAAAAAAAAGAGAGCAAGCAAGTTTTTTGTTTACTTGCTTGCTCATCTCTTTGACGCAACTTCTATTTCAATTTTTCACGGATTGCATTCAGGTATTTTATCATTCCCGAAGCATCTTTATCTTCAACCATCTTTTGCAACACAGCCAACTGCTTTTGTATATCCTCTAACTGTTGCGAAGTGTGGGGATTGAAAAGAATTTCGGTTAACAGATAATCATCTTCCGACAGCAGTCCTCGCGCTATATTCATATGTTTTTTGAATGTAGTTCCCGGTGCATCTTGATGCTTCATTACGCTTGCAAATACTAATGTTGATGCAAAGGGTATTGATAGCGAATAAGCTATTGTTTCGTCGTGTTCTTGAAATGTATATTCAAAGATGTTCAGATGCAACTTGCTATATAAATCCTTGAAAAAGACTTTCCCCAAATGATCGCTTTCTGAAATAATTATGGTATTTTGGGTACTTAAATCACTTAGATTGGCGAATGTTGGTCCGAACATAGGGTGTGTTGAAACAAAAGGTCGTTTTGTTTCCTTATAAAATTCGGGTAAGCCTGTCTTTACCGACGCAATATCGGAAATTATACATCTCTCGGGGAGATATGGTATTACCTCTTTAAATGCATCAATAGTATATTTTACAGTTACCGCATTTATAAGCAGTTCGGGTTCAAACTCTTTTATCTCTTCAAGTTTTGAAAATCGCAGTGTATTGAATGTAAATCGTAAGCGTGCAGGATCTTTGTCGAACATTGCCACTTCGTGTTCAAAACTTAACACATCGGCAAAAAACGAACCCATCTTGCCTGCTCCCATTATCAATATTTTCATAATATACAGATTTCTAAGATAACTAAGATATCTAAGATAACTATGTTTTAAAAGATTATCTTATAGATCTTAGTTACCAAAGTTTTACCAAATAACAATTAGTTATCGCTTTTCAATATCTCAACTTGTTGGCGAACACTCTCTTCGTGAATGGCTTGCATGATTGTCATCATAAATTCGCCCTTCATCTCGGCTGCTTCAGCTTGTTCAACTCGTTTTTTCAATATCTCATCGTAACGAGCTGCTTGAAGAACAGTCATTTTATGCTCTTTTTTAAATCTTCCTATCTCGCGAGATACACGCATACGTTTTGCCAATAGGTCAATTAGTTCGTTATCCAACATGTCAATTTGCTTACGAAGGTCTCCTAAATCTTCGGTTGTTGTATGTTGGTCGCGGATAATCAAATCGTCCAATACTAAATCTAATGTTCCCGGTGTTATTTGTTGGTTTTTATCACTCCAAGCATAGTCGGGTGAGCAGTGCGACTCTATTATAAGTCCATCAAATCCCAAGTCCATTGCTTGTTGCGATAGTGGTGCAATAAAATCACGTTTTCCACCAATGTGGCTGGGGTCGCTGAATATTTGCAAGTTGGGCAAACGGCGACGTAACTCAATGGGGATATGCCATTGTGGTGAGTTACGATATACTTTTTCATCATAACTGCTGAAACCTCGATGTATTGCTCCAATTTTGCGTAATCCTGCATTGTAGATACGTTGTATTCCTCCAATCCAAAGCTCTATATCGGGGTTAACGGGGTTTTTAATCAATACGGGAATATCTGCTCCCTTTAAGGCATCTGCAATCTCCTGCATTGCAAATGGGTTTGCTGTTGTGCGCGCTCCTATCCAAAGAAGGTCAACTCCATGTTTCAATGCTTCAAGTACATGATATTGGTTTGCAACTTCGGTTGCTACATACATTCCTGTCTCGGCTTTTACCTTTTTAAGCCACAAAAGACCCTCGCTTCCAACACCTTCAAAGCCTCCCGGTTTTGTACGTGGTTTCCAAATTCCTGCACGGAAAATCTTTATTCCTCGCGATGCCAAATCGCGAGCAGTTTCCATTACTTGATCTTCTGTCTCGGCACTACAAGGACCAGCTATTACCAAAGGACGTTTTGCGTCTAATCCGGGTAGTGAAATGGGTTCAAATTGCATTTCCATAATTTTATATTTTAATTTGGTTATATTCTGTTATAGTATTGATTTTATTCTCTCTTTTGCCTCTTTTAGTTTCTCTTCGGTTGCACAAAGTGATATGCGTATAAATTTGTCTCCTTCTGAACCGAATATCATTCCGGGGGTTATAAATACTCGTGCATCGTATAGTATTTTATCTGCCAACTCAGCTCCGTCTTTATATCTGTCAGGGACTTTTGCCCATAGGAACATTCCTCGCTGCGCAGGGTCAAATTTACAACCTAACATTGTTGCTATCTCCTCTGCCAATACTCTTCGCGGGCGATAGATGGTATTTATCTCTTCGTACCACTCTTTTCCCATCATCAGTGCTTTTGATGCAGCTATCTGCATTGAGCGGAAAGTTCCTGAGTCAATATTACTTTTAACACGTAATACCCATGCTACGAATTGTGAATTTGAAGCTAACATTGCTACACGCCAACCCGGCATATTGTGCGATTTACTCATTGAGTTTAGCTCGATACAGATATCTTTTGCGCCTTCTACTGAAAGAATACTCAATGGGTTGTCATTTAAAATAAAGCTGTATGGGTTATCATTAACTATTACTATACCATGTTTTTTACCAAATGTAACCAGCTGTTCAAATAACTCTTTTGTTGCTACTCTTCCTGTTGGCATATTGGGATAGTTTACCCACATCAATTTTACATTTGACAAATCGTTTTTCTCAATCTCATCAAAATCGGGCAACCAATCGTTTTCCTCTTTTAAATTATATGTTATTATGTTTGCTTCTGCTAACTTGCTTACCGAGCTGTATGTTGGGTATCCAGGATTAGGTACTAAGACTCCGTCGCCGGGATTTAGGAATGCCAATGATATATGTAGTATTCCCTCTTTTGAGCCAATAAGTGGTTGTATCTCTGTTTTGGGGTCTAATTCAACACCAAACCATGTTGAATACCATGATGCAAACGATTCACGAAGTTTTGCAATTCCCACATATGGTTGATATCCATGAGCATCGTCTCTTGAAGCATCTTCTGCCAACGCCTCAATAACCTCTTTATGCGGCGGACGGTCGGGGCTACCAATTCCTAAACTTATAACATTTAATCCGCGAGCATTCATCTCTGCTACCTCTTTTAACTTCTTTGAGAAGTAGTACTCGCTTATTGTTCCTACCCTATTTGCCGGTTTTATCTCTTTCATATTTCCTTTTAATAAAAAAATCCCACTCTTTCAAGAGCGGGATTTTGTATTTTATCTACTATTTTATTTAATTACCAACATACGCAAAACCCCGCTCTTACTTGTGTTAAAGTAAAAGTAATAATAAAAGTATGCAAATGTTGACATTAAATTTTTCATCTCGTTTTTGTGCGGTTTTTGTTATTCCGACTCTGCAAAGGTAAACAGAAATTTATTTTCTGCAAATATTTCAGTAATTTTTTTTCATTTTTTCTACTAAAGTAGTTGAAATATTTTGATAATGTAAATTTATCTGAAGCCCATATATGGTGGTGGGGGTGGTGGCATCATAGTATTTGGCATATATCCCGGTCCCCACTCGTTCCACGGAGTAAGCACCATTCTGAGGTTAACATCGCCATAAGTATAGAGGTTTAATATTGGATTTTGTCGGCAATTCAGATATATCAACGACGGACATATTGATACATTGAGAGTTGAAATTGAATTATTACTGCAATCAACATGTTGAAGTAGTGTTCTGTTGCTTAAATTCAAATCATCAAGGTTATTATATGAGCAATCAATAAACGATAAATAATCGCACTCCTCAATATCTATCTTACGAAGTGAGTTATATGAACAATCAAGATGTGTTAGAAGAGGAGAATCATATATTGAAAAATATACCATGTTATTATTACTACAATAGAGCGTTTGCAACTTTGTCATATTTGTAAGCGTCAATTGTTCAATATTGTTGCTATCAACGTTTAGGTTTGATAGGCGAGGCACATCACTTAAATTTATTGTTGTAAGTTTATTATAACCACAATATAAATCGAGGAGCGATATACAACCATTTACATTTAATTGTGCAATGTTACAGCTTTGAATATTGAGCGTTTGTAATGTGGTTGAAGCCCCTGCGTCAAATGTTTCAAAATTGTTATTTCCACAATTTACATAACTTATTGCCGGCAACTCTGCAAGGTTAAGGGTTGTAAGTCTGTTTTTATAACAGATTAAACGAGTTAAAGAATTACAACCTGTAAGGGTTAAATTAGAGATATGATTATTTGAAACATTTAATGTCTTTAATTTAGAGCAACCCGACAGATTAACAGATGTTAGTTTATTACGTGAAAGGTCAACCACCGTAAGCATACTCATATTGGAAATATCCAACTCTCCCGAAAGCGAATAGCCTCGCCACATTATTGAAGCAAGATGGCCATCGTTCCATTTAACTCCGTTCCACGATGTGGGATTATTAATATCTTTAATCCCTAAAACTTGAGCATTTGTTTTGTTTGAATGCGCAGATTGACGTGTCAGAAAATCTTTCAGACGATTATATTCAGCATTATCTACCTGCTGAGCAAACATTGATAACGAAACTATCAACATTGTTGTGAGTAACAGAACTTTTTTCATAAGACAAAAAAAATAGTATATGCTTAAAACATATACTACTATTAAAAAGTTTTTAGAATCAATCTACTCTAACAACTAATAGCTGATAACTAACACAACTCTATAGTATTTGGAGTTATTGTTATTAGTTTTGCCTTATACAATGCCCCTATTGCTTTTTTGTAACTTTTTTTACTACAACCAAAAATTTCGGCTATCTCTTCGGCAGATGATTTATCTGATAGGGGTATTATTCCTCCCGATGCTTTTAGCTTCTCATATATCTCTTTTGCAAGCCTATCCATAGTCTCTACATCGTAGCCTGTTTTTTGAAGGGTTACGTCAATCTTCTCATCGGAACGTATGTGTTTTACATAACCTTTAAGCCTATCACCTCGTTGAACAGGCACAAATATTTCATTGTCATATATCATTCCGCTATGCTGACTGTTTACTATTACTTTCCAACCCTGTTCAGTTTTTTGTGTTACAAGCAAATCAACCTCTTGGTTATACTCATACTCAACGGGAACATTATCTAAAAACTTATTTAGTTTTGCCGAAGCTACTAAACGACGGCTCTCAACATCGGCATATATACATACAATGTATCGGTAACCCTCTTTCATTTCGCTTCGTTGCTCACGGAAAGGCACTAAAAGGTCTTTTGGTAATCCCCAATCGAGAAAGGCTCCTACCCTATTTACAGCAACCACTTGTAAATATGCAAACTCTCCTGCCTGTGCATAAGGTTTCAGAGTTGTTGCTATAATACGGTCTTCTGAATCGAGATATAAAAACACCTCTATTTCATCACCTACCTTAGCTCCTTGTGGTATATACTTTGTTGGTAAAAGAATTTCGCCAAATTCGCTACCTCCATCAAGGTACATTCCAAAATCCAACTCTTTTACAACTTTCAGTTTGTTATATTTGCCTAACTTAACCATCTATCTTATTGTAAATTTTGCAACTCTCTCTGTTGCTTCTGTTATTTTATATTTATCACTTTGTCGTTCACCTACCAGCCACAATATATCATCTTCGGCAACCAATAACCAAATCTGCTCTTTTTGTAACAGGGAGAATTTATGAGTTGTAAAATAGTCGCTCAATTTTTGAGTTCCCCTCATACCAAAAGGTCTAAAACGGTCGCCTGCTCGCCAATGACGAACCACAAGATTAGCCGGTAGTTTATCGGCATCAAAATAGGCACATCGTTTATCTCGCGTGAGTGGTGGAAGTTCTTCAATTGGTATATACTCAATGTTTAGTATCTCGTCTATGGGATAGGTTATTAAGAAATTATCTTCTTTACCTAACGGAGCTACAATCAAGTTATCCCTATCTTTAATTATACGGTGAGTAAGAGAATAAAATCGACGACCAGACTCTTCGTCAAACGAAGCCATAATATCGTTTAATTGCGATGTTATAAATCCATACGGTTTTAAAATTTCGTATAGGATTGTACGCATCGATGTTTGTTGTGCAAGCCTCTTCAAATTTATATATGTAACATCGTTGCGCACCTCAACAATTGAATCTATTATATTTTCCAATGCAGTGCGATATATAAGCTCAGTCTCCGATAGGTGTTTTGCTGTTGCCTCAATGGCTTCATATACCGATGGGTTTATCTCCTTCATCAGAGGAAGTATCGTGTTGCGTATTTTATTACGGACATATATTGTCTCTTTATTTGTGCTATCTACAACGTATGATAAACCACTCAACGATATATACTCCTCAATTTGCAAACGCGATAATCCTAATAACGGACGAATAACTGTTTGGTTCAAAGGAGATATGCCTGTTAATCCCGAAATGCCTGTTCCGCGTATAAGATTAATTAGTACAGTCTCAACAGAGTCATCGCGATGATGTGCAACAGCCAAATAACGACAGCCGAGTGCTTGACGCTGTTTCTCAAACCAATCATATCGTAACTCACGACAAGCCATCTCTACCGACACTTTTTTTTCGGCAGCATATTTTAGAGTCTCAAATTTTACCTCTATAAAGGGGACGCCTATTTGAGTTGCAATCTGCTTTGCAAAATCACGATCACGATCCGACTCCTCTCCTCGCAACCCAAAATGACAATGTGCAGCAAAACAGCAATATCCAAGTTCCTTTAGAATTGACAACAGGGCAACAGAATCGGCTCCACCACTTAAACCAACCAAAATTCTATCGTTGGCATTTAGCGGAATGTTCTGCAATATATATTGCTCAACCTCTTTAATTATATTCTGTTTTGCACTCATATTAGAGACTCTTTACGATGCGAAAATAATATTTTTAACTCTGATGTGGAAATATTTATGAGAGTTATATTATAAAAAGTCGCTTTAAATTATTATTTTTGCACCGTTTTAAACAAAATGGCTCTGTAATGATAACTAAAATAGAGAATCTTAAAAAGGAAATTGAGTTGTTAAAGGCTTCAAATGCCGAAGAGGTTGAGGCTTTACGCATAAAATATTTGAGTAAAAAAGGAGAGGTAACTTCGTTGTTTAACGATTTTAGAAATGTGCCTGCTGAGCAAAAACGTGAGGTTGGTAAACTACTTAACGAACTTAAAGAGTTTGCTACCGAAAAGATTAATGCTCTTAAAGAGGAGGTTTTGAGTAACGTTAAAGAAGATGACACTCTTGACCTTACACGCTCGCCATACGTATTGAAGCGTGGTACTCGACACCCATTGTCTATTGTTAAAAACGAGATTTGCGACATATTTGGCAAACTCGGTTTTTCAATCGCAGAGGGTCCTGAGGTTGAGGACGATTGGCACGTATTCTCTTCGTTGAATTTTGCCGAAGACCACCCTGCTCGCGATATGCAGGATACTTTCTTTATTACTCGCAACCCCGACGTGCTTTTACGTACACACACTTCATCGGTGCAAACTCGTGTTATGGAAAAGGCTCAACCACCAATCCGTATCATCTGCCCGGGACGTGTATATCGTAACGAAGCTATCTCGGCTCGTGCACACTGCTTCTTCCACCAAGTTGAGGCTTTGTACGTTGATAAGAATGTTACTTTTGCAGACCTTAAACAAGCTCTGTTGTTCTTTGCAAAAGAGATGTTCGGACCAGAGACAAAAATTCGTCTTCGTCCTTCATATTTCCCATTCACTGAGCCTTCGGCTGAGATGGATATATCTTGTAACCTATGCGGTGGTAAAGGTTGCTCGTTCTGTAAAGGAACAGGCTGGGTTGAAATTCTTGGTTGCGGTATGGTTGACCCCAACGTTTTGGAGGCTTGCGGTATAGATAGCAAAGAATATACAGGTTATGCTTTGGGTATGGGTGTCGAGCGTATCACAAACCTTAAATATCAAGTTAAAGACTTGCGTATGTTCTCTGAAAACGACAAACGTTTCTTAGAAGAGTTTGAGTCGGCTTTATAACAGATGAAAATTCAAGAGAGATATAACAATATTATAAATTGGTTTAAAACCAATATGCCTATAGCTGAAACGGAGTTAAATTACGAAACTCCGTTTCAGTTGCTTATTGCCGTTATCCTTTCGGCTCAATGTACCGACAAAAGGGTTAATATGATTACCCCTGCCCTATTTGAAGCGTACCCCACGCCAGAAGTTTTGGCAGCTGCCACTCCCGATGCTGTTTTTGAACTTATCCGTAGTGTTTCATACCCCAACAACAAAGCTAAACATCTTGTTGGTATGGCTAAAAAATTATTGAGCGATTTTAATGGCGAAGTTCCTTCGGACATTGATAAACTGCAAACATTACCCGGTGTTGGTAGAAAGACTGCAAATGTTATTGCTGCCGTTGTCTTCAACAAAGAGGCTATGCCTGTTGACACCCACGTTTTTAGAGTTTCAAACAGAATTGGTTTGACAAATAACTCTAAAACTCCTTTACAAACAGAAAAGACTCTTGTTAAATATATTCCCGGAGAGCTCCTGCCTATTGCCCACCATTGGCTGATACTTCATGGCAGATATGTGTGTAAGGCTCGCAAGCCCGATTGCCTTAATTGTGGTATTAAGGAGTGGTGTAAAAGTTTTAAGTAAATTAGTTGTTAGTTTTTGGCATTGCCACCCTTCAGGTAGTTTTTAGTTGTTAGATGATTTTACCTTCAAGGTACATTTTTCTTGCATCAAACTTTTTATCTAATAATCTAACAACAAACAACTAAGGTGCATAGCACCGTACAACTAACAACTATCCTCAAAATAGTTCAATAATTGTTGCTCCTACATAAGCAATTAGTTTTTGAGGAGATATTTTAAGTTGTAATCCTCGCACTCCTGCACTAACATATATATATGGGAAGTTTGTGGCTGTTGAATGAAAGAAGGTGGGATATGGCTTTTTCATTCCTATTGGGCAACAACCTCCACGAATGTAACCTGTTAATGGTAATAACTCTTTCATTGCAATCATCTCGGCACTTTTGTTACCCGAAACTTTTGCTGCATATTTCAGATTTACCTCGCAATTACCCGGTATAACACAAACAAAGAGTCCGTTGCGATCACCTCGCAACACAAGGGTTTTGAATACCTGATTTATATCTTCTCCAAGTTGGTCGGCAATATGTTGAGCCCCAAGGTCGCTCTCATCTACTTCGTATGGTATTAACTCATACTCAATTTTTGCTTTATCTAACAGACGTGCAACATTGGTTTTATTTATCTTTTGAGGTTTCATCTTAACTTATCCTATTTCATTGCTAAATTAATAATATTTTGCTGAAGAAACAATAATCTTTTCTTAGAAGCTGTTTGAATTTTATTAAAACAGCTTCTTAATTACCTATACATTAACCAATTAACGTTTTTTAACAATGGGGGGGGTAAAAATAAGATAATTAATATATATTTGTAATTAAAAATGGATTAAAGCAATAATTTAACATAAACAGAGAACTTAAGAGATATAATATTTGACTATTATAAAAAAACGTAAACTTATATTTATATTGGGCAATTTAAATTGATAGCAATACAATTAACAAGTGAGATTCCCGATGTTTTTGTATTCTCTCAAAAAAAAACAAAATAAGTATTATTCTCCTGGTTCGGGAATCACAGGAAACAAAAAACATTACATTATGAAAAAATTAAGTTTTATTATGGCTGTTGCCATGTTGTTGTGCGTATCAACAATGCAGGCTAAAAACGAAAAAATTTCGTACCAAATTCAAGCCGGATTAAATTTATCTCAAATTACATCTGCTGATGTTGATGAAGTAGAGGGCTTAGATTACAAAGATGGAGTAAAACCAGGTTTTAACTTAGGATTCAGATTTGACTACCAATTCAACGATTACTTTGCTGTACAAACAGGTTTGACATATACAATGAAAGGTGAAAAATACAAAAGATCATATAATGGAGAATATTACAGTACTGAACAAAAAACAAAACATACTGCACACTACTTTGAAATTCCCATATTGGCAGGAGCAAGATATAGCATAAATGATGATATTCAACTTAAATTTAATACAGGACCATACATTGCTATAGGATTAGGAGGAAAATGTAAAACAAAATATGAAGAGACTAACACTGGTGATACAGAAAGCCACGAATCATGGCAACAATTTTTTGGAGACCCCGAGAAAGAGGATTCTGAAGGTTGCAAAAGATTTGATGCAGGCTGGAAATTTGAGTTAGGCGTTGATATCAAAAATTACTATGTTGGTCTTGCATACGATTTAGGTTTTGTTGACATTACTAATGGCGATGTAAAAAAAGCCAATAAAGACAACGACAACTACAAAGCAATGATGAACAGAAACTTCTCAATCAACGTAGGTTACAAATTCTAAGATAAAAAACTATAAAAACAGCTCATCTTTATTATAAAATATTGATTAAAAAATAAAGATGATAAAGCTAAAGCGGGAAGATGCACTCTTCTCGCTTTTTTTACTAAGATTTTAGAAATAAATTTTGTAATTTCAAGAAGAAAGTGCAAAGGTAGTTATCATTGACAATACAAAAAAAGGAGACCGAAGTCTCCCTAAGATTAATTACTTTTGTATTGCAATGTATAAACAATTAACCTCGGAGCAAAGATACGGAATATATTTGGGGTTGCAAGAAAAAAAGAATATTTCTGCTATTGCTCGGCAGCTTGGAGTTAGTATTTCGACCGTAAGTAGAGAAATTAGTCGTAATAAAACAAA
>JAGBHI010000058.1 GCA_017935575.1 Bacteroidales bacterium
AATGCTTCTTCATTTGCCATAATGATATAATTTTATTATGGCATACAATATATCAAAGATCTAAATATTTATTTATTTTCTTGCCAAATGTGTCAACGAACTCCTGATACAAATGTGTCAACGAACTCCTGATACATGGCAATTACATTTTATAATTAAAATAGGCATTTATGATATAAATAGTAATTTTAAGATATTTTTTTGCTATTTTATTTTGGATATATGAACTTTATTTATATTTTTGCATTGCTTTATAGAAATAAGCGTTTTTTATTGAGGTTTTTTAATTTTAAAATTCATTGATTATGAATAATTTACACATTATATCTCTGATTATTCTGTCACTATTGCTTATAAAACGATAGGGAGTGAGATATTTTGTGTGTGGTAATATTAATTTCAAAGCCTTTCTCACTCTGTGGTGTGGAAGGCTTTTTTAGTTTAGAAGTAATAATATTTAATAACGATAAAATTATGTCAGACAGACTATTTATTTTTGATACTACGTTAAGAGATGGAGAACAAGTTCCGGGTTGTCAGTTGAATACTGTTGAAAAAATTCAAGTGGCTAAAGCCTTAGAGTCTTTGGGAGTTGATGTTATTGAGGCTGGTTTCCCGGTTTCAAGTCCCGGCGATTTTAAATCGGTGGTTGAAATTTCAAAGGCAGTTACTTGGCCTACCATTTGCGCTTTGACTCGCGCTGTTGAAAAGGATATTGATGCTGCTGCTGAGGCTTTAAAGTTTGCTAAACGTAAACGTATTCATACAGGTATTGGTACATCAGATTACCATATTAAATATAAATTTAACTCTACTCGCGAGGAGATTATTGAGCGTGCTATTGCTTGTGTTAAGTATGCTAAGAAGTATGTTGAAGATGTTCAATTTTATGCTGAAGATGCGGGTAGAACTGATAATGAGTATTTGGCTCGTGTAGTTGAGGCTGTTGTAAAAGCCGGAGCTACTGTTATTAATATCCCTGATACTACAGGTTATTGTTTGCCTGAAGATTTTGGTAAAAAAATTCTTTATCTAAAAGAGAATGTTAAGGGTATTGATAATGTTACTATTGCTACTCACTGTCACAACGACCTTGGTATGGCTACTGCTAATACAGTATCGGGTATCTTAAATGGTGCGCGTCAAGCAGAGGTTACTATTAATGGTATTGGAGAGCGTGCCGGTAATACCTCATTAGAAGAGGTTGTTATGACATTCAAGAGCCATAACAAAGGTATTGAGACTAATATTAATACTCAAAAAATATATTCTACCAGCCGTATGGTTTCAAGCATGATGAATATGCCTGTTCAGCCTAACAAAGCTATTGTTGGTAGAAATGCTTTTGCTCACTCATCGGGTATTCACCAAGATGGTGTGCTTAAAAATAGAGAGAATTATGAGATTATTGACCCTAAAGATGTGGGTATTGACGAGAACTCAATTGTTTTGACTGCTCGTAGTGGTCGTGCAGCACTTAAACATCGTCTTCATGTTCTTGGTGTTGAACTAAATCAAGAGGAGTTGGATAAGGCTTATGCTGAGTTCTTGGCTTTGGCTGACCGTAAAAAGGATATTAATGATGATGATATTCTTATGTTGGTTGGTAAGAGTCGTGGAGAGAAAGCTCGTATCTCTATTGATTATCTTCAGGTTACTTCGGGTATTGATGTTCGCAATGTGGCAAGCATTGGTATTACTATTGCAGGCGAGAAGTTTGAGGCTGCTGCTTCGGGTAACGGACCGGTTGATGCAGCTATTAATGCCATTAAAACTATCATTCGCCGTAAGATGACTGTTGAAGAGTTCTTAATTCAGGCTATTACCAAAGGTAGCGACGATACAGGTAAGGTTCACATGACTGTTTCTTATAATGGCGAAAGCTATTATGGTTTTGGTGCTAATACCGATATTGTTGCTGCTTCGGTTGAGGCGTTTGTTGATGCTATTAATAAGTTCGTTATATAATAGAAGTTATTATTATTGAGAGAAGATGGAAAAGAAAACTTTATTTGACAAAATTTGGGATGCCCACGTGGTATCTAAAATTGAAGGCGGTCCTAATCAACTATATATAGACAGACACTACCTTCATGAGGTAACAAGTCCTCAGGCTTTTGCCGGTATGAGAGAGAGAAATCTTTCGGTTTTTCGTCCGGAGAGAACAACTTGCTCTCCCGACCATAATATTCCTACTCTTAATCAGGATAAACCTATTTCTGACCCTGTTTCACGAAATCAGGTTGATACTTTGATGAAAAATGCTAAGGATTTTGGTTTGACTGTTTATGGCTTGTTAAACCCTAAGAATGGTATTATTCACGTTATAGGACCTGAAAATGGTTATACTCAACCCGGTATGACTATTGTTTGTGGAGATAGCCACACCTCTACTCATGGAGCAATGGGTGCTGTAGCATTTGGTATTGGAACCAGCGAAGTTGAGATGGTTTTGGCTTCGCAATGTGTATTGCAACCTAAACCTATGAAGATGCGTATAAGCGTTGAAGGAACTTTAAATAAAGGGGTTACAGCCAAAGATGTTGCTTTGTATATTATTTCAAAGATGACTACAGGTGGCGCTACAGGCTATTTCGTTGAGTTTGCCGGCAGTGCTATCCGTTCTTTGACAATGGAGGGCCGTATGACTCTTTGTAATATGAGTATTGAAATGGGCGCTCGTGGTGGTATGATTGCTCCTGATGAGGTTACATTTGAATATTTGAAAGGTAGAGAGTTTGCTCCTCAAGGAGAGGCATGGGATAAGGCTGTTGAGGAGTGGAAGAAACTTCCAACAGACGAGGGTGCAGTTTTTGATAAAGAGGTGGTATTTGATGCTTCCGATATTGCTCCTATGATTACTTATGGTACTAACCCCGGTATGGGAATGGCTATTGATGGTAATATCCCTTCGTTGGAGGATATTGATGCTGCCGGTCAGATATCGTTTGAGAAATCGTTGGGTTATATGAATTTTGCCCCGGGCGAAAAACTTATAGGCAAATCAATTGATTATGTTTTCTTGGGTAGTTGTACAAACGGACGTATTGAGGATTTCAGAGCATTTGCAAATTTTGTGAAAGGTCATAAAAAAGCCGATAATGTTACTGCTTGGCTGGTACCTGGTTCATGGAATGTTGAGAAGGCTATTCGTGCTGAGGGTATTGATAAAATTCTTGAAGAGGCTGGTTTTGAGCTTCGTCAACCCGGTTGTTCGGCATGTTTGGCAATGAATGACGATAAAATTCCTGCAGGCAAATATGCAGTTTCTACCTCAAATAGAAATTTTGAAGGACGTCAAGGCCCTGGTGCAAGAACTATGCTTGCAAGTCCGCTTGTTGCAGCAGCTGCTGCTATTACAGGTAAAATAACTGATCCTCGTGATTTTATGTAATTTAACTCTGATTGAACTATGAGAGAAAAATTTGAAAAATTGACATCTACTTGTGTCCCCCTTCCTATTGAGAATGTGGATACAGACCAAATAATCCCTGCTCGTTTCTTGAAAGCTACTACTCGCGAAGGTTTTGGTGATAATCTTTTCCGCGATTGGCGTTATGATAAAGAGGGTAATAAAATTGATAGTTTTGTTTTGAATAATCCTGCCTATTCAGGTAATATATTGGTTGCCGGTAAAAACTTTGGTAGCGGTTCAAGTCGTGAGCATGCTGCTTGGGCTGTTGCTGGTTATGGTTTTAGAGCTGTTGTTTCGAGCTTTTTTGCTGATATTTTCAAAAACAATGCTCTAAATAACTGTGTTTTGCCTGTTGTGGTTTCGGAGGAATTTCTTCAAGGTATTTTTGATGCAGTAGAGGCTGATCACTCAAATACGGTTACTATTGACCTGCCTGAGCAGACAATTACTAATAATGCTACAGGTGAGAGCGAGAAATTTGATATCAACCCTTATAAGAAAAATTGTCTTATGAACGGTTTTGATGATATTGATTATCTTCTTAGTAAGAAAAGCGATATTGAGGCTTGGGAGAAAAACAGATAATTAGATGAGATATAAACTCGAAATAATGGACACCACGTTACGCGACGGAGAACAGACCTCCGGCGTATCGTTTGGTGCTTTTGAGAAGTTGAGTATTGCTCGCCTTTTGCTTAATGAAATAAAGGTTAACAGACTTGAAATTGCTTCGGCAAGAGTCTCTGCCGGCGAAATGGAGGCAGTTAAACAGGTTTGTGCTTGGGCTGCCAAACATAAAAAGATTAAGGCTATTGAGGTTTTAGGTTTTATTGATAATGGAGTCTCAATTAATTGGATTAAAGAGGCTGGTGCTGAGGTTGTAAACCTTTTGTGTAAAGGCTCTTTGCGTCATTGTCAGTATCAATTGAAAAAATCTCTTAATGAGCATATTGCGGATATTAAACGCGAAATTAATATTGCGGAAGAGACTGGCATTTCAGTAAATGTATATTTGGAGGATTGGTCAAATGGTATGAAGGATTCTCCCGATTATGTTTATGAGATGATTGATGCTTTGAAGAATTGCAAAATAAAGAGGTTTATGTTGCCTGATACTTTGGGTGTGTTAAACCCTGATAGTACATATACTTATTGTAAAGATATTGTTGACCGCTACCCTACTCTGCATTTTGATTTTCATGCGCATAACGATTATGATTTGGCAGTTGCCAATACATATGCTGCTGCAAAAGCAGGAATCAAGGGTGTGCATTGTACTATCAATGGTTTGGGGGAGAGAGCAGGAAATGCTGCTTTGTCAAGTGTCCTTGCAGTCTGCCACGACCAATTGGGTATTAAAACCTCAATTAACGAAGCTAAGATTAATCATGTAAGTAGGGTTGTTGAATCTTATTCTGGTATCAGAATTCCGGCTAATAAGCCTGTTATTGGTGATAATGTTTTTACTCAATGCGCAGGAGTTCATGCTGATGGCGATAGTAAAAATAATCTCTATTATAACGACCTTTTACCTGAGCGTTTTGGAAGAATGCGCGAATATGCTCTTGGTAAAACTTCGGGCAAGGCAAACATAAGAAAAAATCTTGAGGCTATGGGCATTGAACTTGATGAAGAGTCAATGCGTAAGGTAACTGATAGAATTATTGAACTTGGCGATAAGAAGGAGATTATCTCTCAAGAGGATTTACCTTATATCATCTCTGATACTCTTAAACAAGATAACCAAAAACAAAAGATTGTTTTGTTAAATTACACTCTTGCAGTTGCTAATGGTTTAAGACCTGGTGCAGTTCTTAAATTGGATATTAATGGAGAGGTTTACGAAGCAGGGGCTACAGGAGATGGTCAGTTTGATGCTTTTGTTAAGGGTATCCAATGGATTTATAAGACTAAACTTCAACGACAGTTCCCTCATCTTGTTGATTATGCAGTTAATATTCCTCCGGGTGGTAGAACTGATGCATTGGTTCAAACATCTATTACTTGGGAGTATAAGGGTAAAACATTTAAAACTCATGGTTTGGATCTTGATCAGATGGCAGCCGCAATTCAGGCTACTATGAAGATGTTAAACCATATTGAAGATATTTAATTAGTTAATTTTTAATACACTATAGATATGAAAATGAATATTGCCGTATTGCCCGGCGATGGAATTGGTCCTGAAATTGTTGCGACCGCATTAGAGGCAACTAAAGCTGTTTGTGAGAAGTTTGGTCATGAGTTGTCGTATAAACATGCTCTTGTTGGTGCTTGTGCTATTGATGCGACAGGTAATCCTTATCCTGAGGAGACTCATAAAATTTGTATGGAGTCAGATGCCGTTTTATTCGGTGCTATTGGAGACCCTAAATATGATAATAATCCTGCTGCCAAGGTACGTCCTGAGCAAGGACTATTGGGTATGCGTAAACAATTGGGCTTGTATGCTAATATTCGACCAGTTGCCACTATGCCTCAATTAATACACAAATCTCCTCTTCGTCAAGAGGTTGTTGAGGGTACTGACTTGATGTGTATAAGAGAGTTGACAGGTGGTATATATTTTGGACGTCCTCAAGGTAGAAGCGAAGACGGTAATGTTGCTTACGATACTTGTGTATATTCTCGTGAAGAGATTGACAGAATTGTCCGTTTGGCTTATACTTATGCTATGCAACGCCGTAAAAAGGTAACTGTTGTTGATAAGGCTAATGTTTTGTGTACTTCTCGTATGTGGCGTGAGGTGGCTCAAGAGATTGCAAAAGAGTATCCGGAGGTTGAAACAGAATATATGTTTGTTGATAACGCTGCTATGCAGTTGGTTCAATGGCCATCACGTTTTGATGTTATGGTTACAGAAAATATGTTTGGTGACATTTTAACTGATGAGGCTTCAGTTCTTACAGGTTCTCTTGGTATGTTGCCTTCGGCATCTGTTGGCGTTCATACATCTGTTTTTGAACCAATACACGGCTCTTATCCACAAGCTGCGGGTAAAGATATTGCTAATCCATTGGCTACAATATTATCGGCTGCATTGATGTTTGAATACGCTTTTGGTCTTATGGAAGAAGGTAAACTTATAAGAGAGGCTGTTTCTGCTTCAATTGATGCAGGTGTAGTTACAGTTGATATTGCTCAAGGAGAAAAATCTTATAAGACATCTGAGGTTGGTAAGTGGATTGTTGATTATATCAAAAACAAATAATAATTCACAAACATATACATAAATTAGAAACTGTCTAACAAGGTGATTTCTGCGTTACGCTTGCCCTCAAAATGCTCATTTACGCCGAGTAAACTCCGCTTTTTCGGGCTACGCAAGCCTTGAAATCCCTCTTGTTATACAACTTCTAACAAAAAGGGAGTGCCTAAAAAA